>JBGCEU010000031.1:0-12208 GCA_045106535.1 Akkermansiaceae bacterium
CCCGGCTTCACGGCACGGAGCTTCTTCTCTCGCCTGCCGACGTTGTGAACAATCAGTGAGTTTGCCGTGTGAATGATCGCGTCCGAGCTGCGGTAATTGTTTTCTAAACGGATCACCTTCGGGTTCGGGAAGAATTTTTCAAACTGGAGGATGTTTTCCACCTCGGCACCACGCCACCCGTAGATACTCTGGTCATCGTCACCCACCACACAGACATGGTATGGCGCACCGACGAGCTGCTGGAGTAAGCGCATCTGCAGCCCATTAGTATCCTGAAACTCGTCCACCGTGATACGTGTCCAGCGATTCCGACAGATCTCGCGCACGTCAGGGTATTCGCGCAGCAGCCGCTCAGCGAGTAGCAGTAGATCATCAAAGTCGACAGCATTCTGCGCGCGCAGCTCGTTCTGATAAGCTTTGGCAATGTCCGCGATGAAAGGATCATCGATTGAATCTGCATCACCGCCGGCATTTTTTGCCTTGGAAATCATGGATAGCACAACGCCGGGTTCCAGTTTTTCATCGGCACCACCTTTCCTAACAATAATCTGCTTAATCAGACCCGTTTGATCATTACCCGTATAAATAGAGAAGTTCTGTTTGTAACCAAGTCGATCAATCCCGGTGCGCAGTATCCGCACGCAGAGTGAGTGAAAGGTGCAGACGGTGATTTCTTTCCCAGCTGCTTTGCTTACCATGTCGCCGACACGCTCACGCATTTCGTTGGCAGCCTTGTTTGTGAAAGTCACCGCCAGTATGTTCTCCGGCGCAATATCACGCTCCACCATGTGGGCGATCCGGCAGGTTACGGTGCGTGTTTTCCCAGTGCCAGCACCCGCAAGGATAAGCACGGGGCCATCAAGTGCATTGACAGCCTCGGCTTGGGCAGAATTCAGGCTGGAGACTTGGAATGACATGCGGGCGCAGATGTATCTGCTAAACTTCAAGTTTCAAATGCCAAATGATTGTAAGTTTCAAATACCAAAAAAAGAAAACAGCGTGCGGGGTGCACGCTGCTAAGAATTGGTTTTTGAAGTTTGGAATTTGAAACTTAGCGCCCCGGGCTCACCTCGGGTGTAACATCGAACTCCATCACCTTGGTGCCGCGTAGGACACTAAATTTTTTGCTCTCTCCAGCTACCAGGTAAAAGAAGGCATCCACCACTTCAGCGTATTCTTTCACTTGCTGGCCGCCGATGCTTAAGATGATATCACCATTTTTTAGTCCCGCTTTTTTTGCGGGGGAATCCGGACGAACACTTTCAATAATTGGAGGTGCCACCAACTCATCCATGATGATGCCGATCCAGCAGCGGCTGACGCGGCCATTACGTTTGTGATCTGCCATGATACGGGTAATCACTTCGGCAGGGAGACAGTAGCTGCTGTTAGGATTATTATAAACCGCCTGACGCACCATCGCGACCAGTTTTCCGTCCGCGTTATAGATCCCGCTTCCGAGAACCGGAGCCTTGCTTGAATGGTTTGCACGGAGCACTGCAAGTGGCAAAACTTTCCCCTGAAAACGATAAACACGACCGACAACACTGGATACCTCCGTGCGATCCGTCGCAGAAGTATAGACAGACTGCGCAGGCTTTAGTCCATGTGAGGGAGCTAACACAGCAAGATTCTTCACCTCATCTTTAGATCCTTCCGGCAGCTTGTAGATCGCCACGCGGCTCTCCATATTATTGACGACGTAGGTCAGAGGGATTTTTTTCTCTCCGATATGGAGCACAGCCTTTTTAGGGTCGGAATGAAGCTCCACGACAGTCGCAATCGTGCCTTCGTTATCAACACGCACACAAGCAGAGCTACTGGTTTTCCCTTCGCTACCCGGCAGAGCCGCGAAGTGGATTGTCTGAGCCATGAGCCCAGATGTGATGAGAAATAAGAGAGATGCAACGAGCGATGACTTTCTGACCGACGTGTTCGATGAATTCATAATAGTAAAATTGATAATATCGACATCCTTGCCAAGACGAGGTTGTGCGACAAGGTTATTTCTACACCCAGATAGATTGACGTATCAGCCAATTACAGACCTTGGAGATGAAGCCTTTTAGTAGGTCTCTCGGACAGGCTGCTTCTCCTTATCAGGAGTAAGCATATCTCCCTCATTCTGCCCAGCTGGGTCAGCTGACTGAATGTTTTCCACAGGTGTCGTTGGAATCTCCGCACGATTCACCTCCTCAGCCTTAGGCCAAAGGACAAAAGCAAGCAACACGATAGCGTATGCGAGACCACCACCCCACACGAAATTCCATTTGTTCGTGCCAGAAAACCAAGTGCTAATTCGCTCCGCAAATAGACTACGCGAGGAACGTTGGAGTAACTCCTGACGCTGACGACGGTGAAACTCATCAAGGAACTCCTCAAAATAGGCATCATCAGGCTGCTCATGGCGCTTGAGTGCAATGAGTTTTTGAACTTCGCTAAAATTTTCGTCTTGCATGGCGGGTTAAAATTTGAGGTTGGGCGTTATTTTAAAAAATTTAGTTAATAAATCAAGAATATTCGGGGTTCTTTATTCTGATCTTAAATTATCTGGGAGGGTCTGTATTTCAGTATAGCCCGTTTTACTGGCTGAATTCTTACTGTTCTGCGTAATTATCGGGAGTGTCTGTAGGGGCTATAAATTCTTCCAAATATCCTTGGAGTTGCTTGTGCGCATAGTAAAGCCTTGATCTTACAGTCCCTTCCGAAACTCCGAGAATCTGGCTAATTTCGGCGTGTGGCATGCCCTGGATATCAAACATGGTAACAACCGATCTATGGTCTTCTGACAGTTCCTGCATCGCTTCGTTCAATTTTTTCTGAAGTTCATGGATATTTGACTGTCGGCGGGGATTGGCATGGTGCCCCTGATCAATGAACGCAGGATCGTTCTGGATGCCGGAATCCACGTCATCGAAGCTGTATCCTGCCCGCCTTTTCCGTTTTTTCAGAAAATTTAGCGTCATATTGACGGAAATTGAGTAAATCCAGGTATAAAATGTGGATTTACCGCGAAACCGTCGTAGCGAGCGATATGCCTTCGCGAAGATATCTTGGAGCAGGTCATGGGTATCCTCCTTGTTGGAAGTCATGTTGTATACTAGGCCGTAGAGCTTACGGCTGTATTTGACTACAAGCTCATCGAAGGCACGCGTATCACCCTCCTGAGCGCGTTGAACGAGTTCCGCGTCGGGGTCGATGGATTTTCTTTTTCGCTGTGCCATGCTTGGCTTGGGTGATTCCGTGTAAGGGTGTCATCATAGTGAAGTATGATGGGGTGGGTGTCAAAGCCACATCCCTTGGGATTATGTAAGCAGTGTGTTCTGCGTATGCAGACACACGGATACAGGAAATGTTCAAATTCCTAGAAGCTCACAGCCAAAATAGACTGAAGATAAGGTTAGGCATCACGCGTGATCCGCACGCCGACGCTCCGAGTGTTGGGCAGGATGAATTTTTCAATCTCGATGGTCACTCGGCTCGCTGCGAAATTTTTCAGCACTTCACTAGCCACGTCTTCAGCCAGTGTCTCGATGAGCTTGCGCGGTCGCGCCAGCGCAACACGCTCAATATCCAGGGTGACGGCATGATAGTCGATAGTTCGCGCGATATCATCTTCCAGAGGATCAGGATCAGAAAACGGGCACAGGGTCACGTTCAATAAAAGCTCTTGAGGCTGAGAGCGCTCCTGATCCGGAACACCCACACAGCAAGAAACACGTAGTCCCTTGATGATGATTTCGTCAGTATCTTTCATGGCATTGTTTGCTAGTTTTTGACGAGCAGGCTCTTCACCTCGGATAAGTCACTCGCGAGCAGATCAGGAGAAGCTTTTTCAAGCTGTTGAGCGCTCTGGTATCCGGTGAGTAATGCAATGGACGCAACGCCTCCATGCTTCGCCGTTTCCACATCATGCTCCATATCTCCGAGAAACACAGTTTGCTCTGGGTCGAGCTGGTGTGTATCAATCATGCGGTGAATTTGCTCCCGTTTGTCGAGTATTCCTGCGTAGGAGGCTTTGAAAAAGTGATCCACTTTCAGCTCGCGCGCATGTCGTTCGAATGCCTCGGCATCCATCGAACTGAGGATATACATTTTTTTATCGGTGGCAGCTAGATGATCTAGGAAGTCCACTGCGTGCGGCAGCAAGGGAGTAGTTACGCCCGAGGCCTCAGAGTCCGCAAATCCCTTCCGGAAATGAACTTCTAGCTCAGCCAGCGGAATATCCGGTAGCATTTCCTCATAAAACCCAGAATACGGAAGCCGGAATTTATGGCGGAATTCCTCACGGCTCATGCGGGCTAAACCATACTGCTGCATCACGTGATTCGTGGCATCAAGAACCATGGTGAGATCATCTACGAGAGTTCCAGACCAATCGAAGATCCAGTTTTCATAGCGATGGATATTTTCTCTGACCATAAATTCTAACCAATTTTGAAGATCACTTGCTTAATTGAATGACTACCTAATTCACGAGTGAGATTCTCGATCAGCTTACCACTCATTTGCTGAAGATGGAATTTCATCGCGGGCTGAAGCACCCTTAGAATCAGTATGCCATCGCGGATGGATTCTGGAACGGTGTGTTTAGCCACGAAGTCACCCGCGACACGATTCCAAACCTCCTTAAGCCGCTCCTCCTCAATGCCCTCTGATAGGCCAATGACCTTTAGCAGGTCGGAGAGGAACTCATCCGGCTCATGGATGTTACGTGCCGGCTTAGGCGGATCAATTCCCCCTCGCCATTCCGTGAGTATTTTAGCCCGCGCACGGGCGTTTCCCTTGAGCTTAGGTTGACGGCGATTATTTGCCATCGTCGCCAATCGCCTCGACTGGGCAGCCCTCCATGGCCTCGACGCATTGCTCACGCTCCTCGTCGTTCTCAGGCTGCTTAAACACGTAGGAATATCCTTCGTCTTCCTCTCGGGTGAAGTTATTGGGTGCGGTTTCGCGGCACAGGTCACAGTCGATGCACTGGCTGTCCACATAGAATTCGCCTTTAACGTTCTCCGGATTGATTTCTTCTTTGTCGGCCATATTAGTAGTAAGGTGGATAAATTGTCGGGCTTTCCTTCGCCTAAGATCGCTTATTACGCAAGCCATAAATACCTTCAAGCAACAAACAGCAACTCGATTTCTGCTGGTCAAACGTCTCTCAAGTGGTTAATCCGAGGTTCACGAATTATCAGTTCGCCCATCACCCTCCTTACTGAAAGACATGGACAACAAAGACAAACAAGCTTCTCGTACGACTCGCGACATATCCACCCAGCTCGAGGAGGAGAATCTGTGGGATCTCGAAGACGATTGGGATGATGAAGGACAGGCTGAAAAGCAGACCACATCTGAATCTCAGGACTCCCAGGAAACTGAGATTCCACCTGAGCAAGAACAGGAAATCGCCGAGGAATCAGCAGAACCTGAGGGCAAGCCCGAAGTTGAGCCCGAAAAGCAACCGGAAATCAGTACCGAGCAACCAGCTGCGGAGGAAAAAAACACGGATCCTGAACCCGCTGATTCAGAGCCCGAGGATGAGCTTGATGAGGATACCGAGCAGCCCGAACTGGCCTTAGACGAAAAGCCAAAGTCCACTGCCCCGATATCACTTCAGGAGAGTTCTGAAGAAACCAAAGAGCAATCCCGCACCTCAGAAGCAGATTCCGTGGAACCTAGCGAGGAAGACGACGCGGCTCCAACCGAGGCTGTCGGTGGCATCACTGCCCCAGCGACGGTAGTCTTAAAAAAACTCTCGCTGAACAAAACCGAAAAAATTACATTAAGCGCATTGGCGCTAGTATTGATCGGGTGCATTATTTGGGGCTGCATCTGGCTGGGTGGAAAAAACGAAATTGCCAACGCACGAGAGGCTGTTGAACTCCCCGTTGCTGGTAAGTTTGCGACCATTAGCAACCTCACCACGATTTGGGTAAATGCCAAGGAAGAGACAGGCATTAATCTTAATGCCGTGGTCGTCCCCTCGGTTTCCATCACTCTTGATCCGGATAAAACAGGTAATGGCGCGCTCAGACTTTATTTTCAGAATGCCGATGAGACAAGCATCGGAGACACGATTACCTTGCCATTTGAAAAAGGACAATTCTCCAATGGATCCAACACCATCGAGGTGTCCGCATCTGATGGTTTTCACGAAGAGGGGCAATATTACGCCTATCAGGCAGAGGATGCCATACCCTGGCGAGTGCTCATCTTGGAAGCTCCCAGTGAGTCTAGTCCTGGCTCAGAATTCATCGAGCTACTCAATGCACCGGTAGATGCCAAACGGAAATAAGTGGGGAAGTTCAACTACTCCCCGGCCAGAAGGCTTTCCGCCATGGCTCGCACCTCTGCGCCGCCGCCGCCTAGCATTCGCACCAGCTCATCCGTGCGAGCGGCATCATTGACAGCAACAAGCCGCGAGCATGTCCTGCCATCTTCAACGTCCTTGCTGACGACAAAATGATGTGCCGCCAGTGCTGCGACTTGCGGAAAATGGGTGATCGCCACAACCTGATGACGGTCTCCTAAGCGTGACATTTTCTGCCCTACGGCGCGGGCGATCTCACCTCCCACATTGGCATCGATTT
This sequence comes from Akkermansiaceae bacterium, assembly GCA_045106535.1. Taxonomy (GTDB): domain Bacteria; phylum Verrucomicrobiota; class Verrucomicrobiia; order Verrucomicrobiales; family Akkermansiaceae; genus Oceaniferula. The sequence goes on from JBGCEU010000031.1 coordinate 6,588, forward strand.
CATCAAACACCATGAGTGGCGTGGCATCCTGATCTGCTAGAGCGCTTTTCACTGACAGCATCACCCGCGAAATCTCACCACTGGATGCGATCTGGCGTAGCGGCTTCATCGGCTCACCCGGATTCGGACCGAATTCAAACTCTACACCTTCCAGGCCAAATGCCTCGGGCTTCTCGTGTGCTGATAGACAGACATCAAAAGCAGCTTGCTTAAAACCAAGCTCCTTAAGGTGTTTGGAAATTTCCTTGGCGAGCTTCGGAGCAAATTTCCTGCGCTGGTCGCTGAGCTTTAGCCCCAAGTCATCCACGTCCGTTCGAGCCTGATCAATTTTTCCCTGAAGTTCCTGGAGCTTATCAGCACGATTCTCTACCGAGCCAAGGCGCTCAGCGACCAGCTCACGATGTGCCAGAACATCGGTAAGCGATGGACCGTATTTTCTTTTCAAAGTCTCTAGGGTGTTGATCCGTTCTTCTAGGCGACTTAGCTCTGCAGGGTCAGTGCTCAGATCCTCAAGGTAATCTCTGAGAGCGGATTCGATTTCCTGAAGCTCCAGAACCGTGCGATCCAGCCCGCCTAGGCTATCCCGTAACGCGGGGTCGAGCTTTTCCAACTCACGCGACACCCGCTGCAGATGCCCAAGCCTATCCATCAGCGCGTCATCACCCGATAGCATTCCCAAGGCCTCGCTGGCAGACTCGATTAATCGCGAGCTGTTAGAAGCGCGCTGGAAATCAGATTCCAGCCCGGATTCCTCCTCCGGCTTAAGCTGCGCAGCATCAATCTCCTCAAGCTGGTGCCTGAGCAGCTCTAGCTCGTGCTCCCCTGCTACACCCGATTTCTGAAATGCCTCCAAGTCGTCGATTTTATCCCTCCATGTCCGCCACGCCTCTCGATATACCTGCGCTGCACCGGTAGCGCCGGCATACGCATCCAGCATCGCCAGCTGCCGCTCAGTCGATAACAGCCCCTGATGATCATGTGGCCCGTGAAGATCCACAAGATGGGTTCCCAGGTTTTTCAGCAAACCAAGCGTTGCGGGCGAGTTGTTGATAAATTGTTTGTTAGAGGACTGCCCGATCACTCGCTTCACAATGAGCTGTCCCTCGTCACATGGCTCCAGCCCGCCGTCCTCAAGAACCGCATTCACAGCTGGAGGATCAGGCAGATCAAACACCGCCTCCACCGAGCATGACTTCTCACCGGTGCGGATCAGTGATTTGTCGGCTCGCTCACCGAGGACGAGTTTGAGAGCACCTACGATGACGGACTTTCCAGCGCCGGTCTCACCGGTCACTCCTACGAGCCCGCTACCAAGCTGCCATTCCAGCTCATCTACGAGCGCGAGGTTTTTTATTTTCAGTAAACTAAGCATCTTCTCTGGCAATATCCTTGGCGTTGCAGGCTGCATTATGTCAAGGTTGCCGCAAGTTGAAACCTGAATTTTCTCTCACATTTCTTGGCACCAGCACATCGACAGGCGTGCCAGTGATCGGTTGCGATTGTGATGTTTGCACGTCCGGCGACCCACTGCTGACTCGCACTCGCTCATCGATTCATGTCCAGACGCCGGAATACTCCGTACTCGTAGACAGCGGGCCTGACCTGCGTGAGCAGGCGTTAAGGGAAAAGATCACCCAAGTAGATGCGGTGCTCTACACCCATGCCCATCTCGATCACATCACCGGATTTGATGAGCTACGTGCCTTTTGCTGGAGACGTGATGATCCGCTCCCACTCTATGGATCTGCCGACTGCCTAGAGGAGATCAAGCGCATGTTCAGCTGGGCATTCCTCCCGACAAACACATACAAAGGCTACATCAAACCGGACGCCAGGGAAACAGACGGGCCTTTCCAGCTCGGAAAGCTCACCGTCACTCCAGTTCCGGTAGTCCATGGCTCGCTGGCAACGCAAGGATACCGGTTTGATTTCCCTGGAGCGCCCTCAATCGCCTACCTACCCGATGTGAAAACCATTCCGGAGACAAGCTGGCCACTGCTGGAAAACATCCCGGTGCTCATCACCGACACCTTACACCGCCGCGAGCACCCGACCCATATGAACTTCACCGAGGCTCTTGCCACATCCGCCAAACTAGGAGCAGAAAAAACCTACCTCACCCACCTATCGCACGAACTCGATCCCCGAGAAGCAGAATCCGAGCTACCCGATAGCACATCCTTCGCCCACGATGGATTAAAACTCACATTCCCAGTGGACGCTAACTCCTGAGCCGCTAGATTCTTTCCTATCAAATCATGAAAAACATTTTTATCATCACGCTTCTTGCCGCACTTTTTCAAAGCAATCTGATAGCCAGTGCCATTGATCCTAAAAACGTAGCGATCATCTACAACTCCCGCACAGCTGCATCTAAGGAGCTTGCTCTTTATTACGCTACCGCACGCAGCATCCCACAGGAAAACCTCATCGGCCTCGACGTTGAGGACAAGGATGAGATCAGCCGCAAGGAGTATAATTCTCAAATCCAAGAACCTCTCAGAAAAATTTTCACCACCCGAGGATGGTGGACGATGTCTCGCAATGCTCAAAATGTCGAGCTACCCTCGGCAAGCAAAATCACGACGCTAGTTTGCATGAGAGGTATTCCTTTCAAAATCCAGCGTGGCCCGATCACCGAAAAAAACCCGCCCAAGCTGCCCGCGCATTTTTCAAAAGTGAATGAAGCATCGGTCGACTCCGAGCTAGCATTCCTGGGAGTGCACGGGATTTCGACTCTCGGCCCCCAGACAAATCCTTACTTCAAAAAAGATGTCGCATTTTCTAAAGCGGGCATTAGCTACATGCTGATGGTAGGCCGTATCGATGGCCCAGATTACGCTATCAGCAAACGCCTGATCGATGATGCCATTGCCACCGAAAAGCGTGGGCTATGGGGCATGTGTTACCTTGACAAAGCCCTCAAGGGCGGTGGCTATGCAGTCGGAGACAACTGGATGGAAACGATCTTCAGCACCAATCTCAAGCAAGGCATTCCTACCGTGATCGATCGCAACAAGCAGACGCTTACCTCACATTACCCGATGAATGATGCTGCGATCTACTATGGCTGGTACACGCGAAACCAAAATGGCCCGCTGCTCAATCCAACATTTAAATTCCGGCAAGGTGCAGTAGCGGTTCACCTCCACTCCTACAGCGCAAGCCAGCTACGCAACCCCAAGAAAGAATGGACTGGCCCGATACTAGCCAAAGGTGCTGCCGCGACCGTGGGTAATGTATATGAGCCCTATTTACAGCTCACGCATCACTTTGATGTTTTACATGATCGGCTATTAAAAGGGTATACCCTCGTCGAAGCTGCATACATGTCAGCGCAAGCGCTCTCGTGGCAGAATGTTGTCGTTGGCGACCCACTCTACCGTCCGTTTCTGCATTTCAACGGCAGTGGCGAAAAGCACCCAGAGGATAAGACATATCGCGCTATACGAATTGCCAACCAAGAATGGGGAGACGATCCCGAGACGTTGGTCAAAAAACTCCGCACCGCTGCGGCTGGCAAGTCGAACCCAAAGCTCTACGAATACCTTGGCCTCTGGCACTGGGCACAGAACAAACCGCGTATCGCTATCGCCTTTTTCCAAACCGCGGTCAAAAAACATCTTAGGGAGTCAGATCAGCTCCGCCAATGGCTCTATGTCGCAGACATCCACCGTCACTCAGGCGATAAACTACTCGCGATTCAGACACTGCAAAAGGCACATGATGCTCACGGCAAGATTCCGGAGATCAAATCCGCCACGGCTCTGTTAAATATCCTCAGTCCGCCACCACCACCACCGGCAGCTGAAGCGAAAAAGAGAAGCGACGCGAAAAAGCTTAAGAAAAAGTAGACTCCTACTCGTCTTCACTGAATGGTAGGATGCGCCCTACTTCAGCGCTCTCGGACAACCATCCTAACAGCTTATCCACATCCGCGCTATCGCCACGGATACTCTCAAGAGCTGCCCAGTCAATGTGAGCACGTGACTTCACTGTAGAAACACGGGTGACATCAAGTTTTTCCATCAATGCCTCAGTCTCGCGTGGGTGTGCGTTGATGATGTTCGCCGGGCGAGGAAGCTCATCGAGTATTTCAGCTGTTAGCCCGAAGGTAGTAACCCCGATACCAAAGGTAGTGCTCAGCTTACGAATCGCCTCAGCAAGTGCCTCGTCTTCAATCGGCGCAGCGTAAATCAGCTCACCACCCTGCGCCCAAACAGAAGCGCTCAGTGCCTGAAAAAAGTCCTCACGGAAGCTATGGTGCGCGGGTAAAATACGCAGGCGTGCTGCATGTAAACGAAACGGAGGCAGCCCCAGCTGGCTCTTGAGCTTGAGCATAGTACGGTCACCCTCATCGCCGTCGCCACTTTCCCAATCAACCAAAAGCATTTCGGGAAATTTCCAAAGATTACCAATTGGAGCGTCAGCACTGAAGGGCTCACGGAATGCAAAAGGAAACCGACCATTCACATCACACCACTTATTGACGATTGCGCGGAACTTGCGGATACGCATCAGCGCATGATCGACTTCATCCTGATCACCAGCCATGTCATCGAGCCGACCTTGATACTGGGAGAAAATTTCCTGGGCAGACGAGAGCGCAGGCACAGGTGCGGTGCGTCGGTAATACCCCTGACCCTTTTCCACCTTCGCGATAGGTGAAGTCGGATCACAGGACATGATCGAGAAATGATACCGTAGTGAGGCGTCTGAGTAGTTCCCCTCTAATCTCATCCGAAGAAGGCGGATCAGCTCCGTTCCTTTGATGGCTTCTTTTGGATTGGCGGGTAAGTAGTCCGGCAGGACATCGTTGAGTTGCTTGCGTAAGCTCATTGTTTTGAGGTGGGGGGTGCTTCGGAGGGAAGCGTGGGTCGTCGGTCTTTTTAAGAAATTTGAATTCTGCGCCCATCAAATCCGTTTGATGGCTTTGGCTCAAGCATGATTTTAAAATTAGGGGGCAATTTTGTCATTTTGTGAATAAGTCTTTTGTTCTTGCCGTCTATTCAGTCATGAAGTGTTATTTTTCCAGCATGAAAAAGCTACTCCTCAATGTATTTGCCGCCTCTTTATTCATAGGCGCATCCGCATACGTCCATGCCGACACCGATGCCGAGCGTATTCTTGAAGGCGTGCGCCATGGTGCCGCCCTGCAGAACGGCAAGCTGACTGGTCATCTTCGTAAGGATGGCAAACGCACACCACTCACGCTGACGATGAATAAACAGGTGATCTCGTTCCAGTTTTTCACCAATAATAAATGGGGCGGCTTTCAGATGCAGCTCAGGCAGGGTAATGCCAAGCTCTTCAATCTTGCTCAAGGCAAAGCCAAGCCATTTCCAGCCAAGCAGATCGGGCAGGCTATTCTCGGTAGCGACGTGACATATGAGGATCTATCCCTTCGCTTTCTCTACTGGAAAGATGCGAAGATCGAAGGTGAAGAAGTTATCAAAACTCAAAAATGCCATAAAATCAGGCTCAATAATCCCGGTAAGGACGGCCGATATAAGACAGTCTATATCTGGGTGCATCAGAAATATGGCGCCCTCATGCAGGTTGCCGGATACGATTCCGCCGGGAATTTACTCAAAAGATTCCACGTCACCGAGCTAATGAAG
>JBGCEU010000032.1:0-28817 GCA_045106535.1 Akkermansiaceae bacterium
GCCCAGAGGATGCCGTCTTTGACGTTAGTGAAACCGTCAGACATGGTGGCAGTGGCATTTTCTGGTGCCTTTTTACCCATAGTCGGGCTGACGTAGGTGATGCGTTTGGATCCTTTGAGGGTTTTCTCAACATATGCTTTGTCGACCACAACCGAACGGGCATTCTTGCCATCCCATCCTCTGCCAGGAAGGCCTGACGAAGGATAGAAGGTGAATAAAAACGTTCCATCTTTCAGAGGTGCGACCAGGGCGTATGTGTTGTCCTTAAGTTCATATTCACCTAGCAAGTTGAATGCAGGGTGTTCTGTCGCTGCCTTTTCGGCATCGATCCAGACGGGTGGTTTTTTCTTTTTCTCGTCTGCTTGAGCGAATGTCAGGCAGGCAAGAAAGATAGCAGCTAGAGTGAGTTTCATAATGGTATTGATTGATGATTAGCGGTCAACGCGAGCGCCGCCGCCACCCATGATCTTCTGCACTTCTTTGAGGGATGCCATGGTGGTGTCTCCTGGTGTGGTCATTGCGAGTGCGCCGTGGACGCAGCCGTAGTTGACAGCTTGCTGAGGATCATTTTCTGACAGGAATCCATAGATGAGTCCAGAGGCAAAGCTATCGCCGCCGCCTACGCGGTCGAGGATTTCCAGAGCGGGAAATTGGATAGACTCGTAGAACTTGCCGTCGTGCCATGCGATGGCGGACCAGTCGTTGACTGTGGCCGTTTTGACGGCGCGGAGAGTGGTCGCGGTTGCTTGGAAGTTTGGGAATTGCGATGTCGCGGTCTTGATCATGTTCTTAAATGCTTCGACCGGGATGTGGGAAATATTTTCATCCACACCTTCGACCTCAAATCCGAGGCAGGCGGTAAAGTCCTCCTCGTTACCAATCATGACATCCACATACTGGGCGATCTCACGGTTGATCTCCTGGCATTTCTCAAGGCCGCCGAAGTCTTTCCAAAGCGATGGGCGGTAGTTGAGGTCGTAGCTGACAATCGTGCCGTGCTTTTTAGCGCATTTGACAGCATCTAACACAACGTCAGGCGTAGTGGCACTCAGAGCGGCGAAGATGCCGCCGGTGTGGAACCATTGAGCACCTCGGTTGCCGAAAATTTCCTCCCAGTCGATGTCGCCGACCTTCAGCTGGCTGGCTGCGGTGTTGCCACGGTCTGGGCAACCGACTGCGCCACGGATGCCGAATCCACGCTCGGTGAAATTCATGCCGTTTCTAACAGTTCTTCCAATGCCGTCGTAGTCGACCCATTTAATCAGATCGGTATCGACGCCACCTTGTAGGATGAAATCCTCTACAAGACGCCCCACGGGGTTGTCTGCGAATGCGGTGACGACAGCGGTTTTCAAACCGAAGCAGCGACGCAGTCCGCGGGTGACATTGTACTCACCTCCGCCTTCCCAGGCTTGGAATTGGCGGGTGGTGTGGCAGCGGCCTTCGCCGGGATCGAGTCGGAGCATGACTTCGCCAAGCGAGACGCAGGCGTATTCACAGGAGTCGGATGGTTTGATATCAATAGCCATAGTATATGTTTTTGTTAGGTTGTTAAATTATTCGGGTTTTAAGTCGCCGATGCTCCATGACGTTGCGCCGCATTCGGTGGCAATTTCGTTGAAAGCCTCGATTTCTGCGGTGGAGAAAAGGAGCCCACCTGCTTCTTCGACGCGTTTGGCCCACTGGGCTTCGAGCTGACCGGGGAGTAGGCAGTTTTCGTTGCCGTGACCAAGGATGTCGTCGATGACTGCTTTGACGTTTTCGGATTGATTACGGCCTTTGGCGAAGGCACCGCCGGAAATGGCATCAGGGTGGATCACTTGGAAGTAAAAGGCGGGTGTGCGTTTTTCCCCTTCAGGAATTTCGCGGCTTCGCAGCGTTGGCAGGCTTCCACCGATGAATCCGCCAACGATCTCGTTGATCAGGCTGAGGCCGTAGCCTTTGTGGGCACCGAAGGGCATGAGAGCGTTTACTTCGTTTGCATCCGTTGTGGGATTGCCGTCCTTATCCACGGCTGCGTTTGGCGGCAGTGCCACACCTTCACGCTGGAATTGCTGCACACGACCCATGGCGACAACGGACGTTGCCCAGTCGATCACGATAGGGAATCCACAGGCATCGGTGGTGGGAAACCCCCAGCTGTGCGGGTTGGTGCCGAGGGTGGGGAACTTGCCCATGAAGGGGACGACTTCGGCGAGGGCGGCGGTGCAGTTTGTGTAGGCGATGTAGCCGCGTTTGGCGGCATCCATGACGTAGCCGCCACCCCAGAGGTAGTGGAAGGCATTGTCTACGGAAACCTGGCCGATGCCGTATTGATCCGCGAGTTCGATTGCCTTGTCGATGGCTTCGTAAGCAGTGGCTTGTCCGAGCTTTTTGTTCGCATTCCAGACTTCACTGGCGGCGAAGCGCGATTCGACTTTTTCAATCTCAGCAGCTGGCGTGCAGCCACCTGCAGCAGAGCCAAAAAGGTGGTCGAGGTGCAGCGCCTTGATGGCGTTGTGCGTGCGAATGCCGTGCTGGGATGCGAGGTCTGAGAACCGTGCCGCTTGGGCTGATTCCTCCGCCGTGTATCCACGGTGTTGGTAGGCTTTGGTGACGAGCTCGTTGTGCTGCTCGTAGGAGACAATGTAGAATTGTTCGGACATGATTGTGTTAGATGAGGGCTGTGGGAGGCTCGACGTCGTTGACCTGGGCGACGGCTTTTTCTCCTTTGAGAAGGTTGACGAGGTTTTGCGTCGCCATGCCTGCCTGGCGCTGCACGCTTTCATAGGTGCGTGATCCCACGTGGGGAGTTACGAGGCAGTTCTTGGCAGTTCTCATCGGATGGTTTTCTGATGGCGGCTCTTCATCGAGCACATCTGCTCCGTAGCCGGCAAGTTGATCATTTTCCAAAGCAGTTACCACATCTGCCGTGTTGATGAGCTCGCCACGACCGCAGTTGATGAGAATAGCGCTGTCTTTCATCAGAGCGATGGACTCGGAGTTGATCATCTCGTTTGTCTCCTCGGTGAGGTTGGTGTGCAGCGAAACGATATCACTTTTTTTCAACAGATCATCTACATTGTCGGCGCGTTCGACGTTGTGTTCGGCAGCAAAAGCATCGTCCCAGTAGACGTCGTAACCGATGCATTTCATGCCGAAGGCGTTGGCGCGAATAGCGACTTCCTTGCCGATACGACCCAGTCCGATGATACCGATGGTTTTACCCATGATCTCGTGTCCGGTCATACGTTTCCAGCCTCCTGATGCGACGGTTGTCGCTTGTTCGATGAGGTTTTTGTTGAGCGAAAGCATCAGCATGAAGACGTGCTCGGCAACGGTGGTGTGGTTCACGCCGGGGCAGAAGCTCACGGGGATGTTTTTCTCGGTCGCGTAGGCGACGTCGATCTTATCCACACCGATGCCGTATTTGGCGATGATCTTGAGCTTAGGCAGTGACTTGTCGATGACTGCCTGGGTGATTTCGTCGTCGCCGCAGAGGAAGGCGTCGATGTCTCCGGCGAGTTCTAACATACGTGACTCAGGGAGAGGTCCGCGCTCACGGATGATCTCCGCTCCGGTGCTTTCGAGAAGTGCGTGGTGGTCTCCAGGGCAGTCCTGGTAAGATGTGGTGGTGAGTAGTATTTTCATGATCTTGATTGGTTAGGTGTTAGGAAATTGAAAGTAGTCTTGTGCGTTCTTGAAACAGATGCCCTCGATGAGGGAATCGAGCAAGCTGGTATCGTTGGGGATTAATCCAGCCTCGACTTCCTCGCCGATCACGCCGCAGAGAAGTCGGCGGAAGTACTCGTGGCGCGGGAAACTGAGGAAACTTCGTGAGTCGGTGAGCATGCCGACGAATTTCGAAAGCAGACCGACGCTTGAGAGCACATCGATTTGGGTGCGCATGCCATCGAGGGTATCGACGTGCCACCAGCCGGAGCCAAGCTGCATTTTCCCGGGTGTTACGCCGTCTTGGTAGCTGCCCATCAGTGTGGCGAGCGGGTAAAGCATCGCAGGATTGATGTGGTAAAAAATAGTCTTTGGCAGCGCGTCGTCGATGGCAAGACTGTCGAGGAAACCTGCCATTTTTCTGATGATCGGCTCATCGAGCATCGAGTCGTAACCGGTATCAGGTCCGAGCTGATTGAACATACGTGAGTTGTTGTTCCGGATCGGTCCGATGTGTAGTTGCATCGTCCAGTCGCGCGCGGAATTCCATCGGGCGACGTGCTGCATGATGTAAGTCATCCACTGTTCGGCTTCGTCATCACTGAGCGTGTCTTCTGCGCGTAGCTTACGGAAAATGGTGTCCGCCTCGCTGTCTGAACATGGAATGAACGGGCAGCCTTCGAGTCCGTGATCGGAAAGTCGGCAACCTGTTTCATGAAAGAAATCGTGACGAGACTTTAGCGCTGTTAGGAAATCCGTGGCGGAATCGATATTGGTGCTGGCTGCCTCGGCAAGCTGATCAGTCCATGCGTTCCACGCCTGCACATTGGCTGTCAGCATCCCCTTGTCGGGTCGGAACGTAGGGAACATTTTTGTTCGATGTCCGGACTTTGAAAAAGCGATGTGGTGCTCAAGCGAATCCACGGGATCATCTGTGGTGCCGATGGCGCGGATGTCGAACTGCTCACAGATACTCAGAGTGGTGAAGCTCTCGCTGGCGATGGTGGCGTTTGCCTTTTCCCAAATTTCATCGGCAGTGTCTGGGCTGAGCACAGTGTCGATGCCGAAGTAGCGCTGGAGTTCAAGATGAGTCCAGTGGTGAAGCGGGTTGCGGACTGTCTGCGGTATTGTTCGTGCCCATGCGTAGAATTTTTCAATGGGATCAATGGTTTGCCCCGTGACGAGCTCTTCCCGCTCTCCTGCGGCTCGCATGGCACGCCACTTGTAATGATCTCCACCTAGCCACATGTCCGAGAGGTTAGAAAACCCAACGTTACCCGCGACTTCCTCCGGCGGGAGGTGGCAGTGGTAGTCCATGATCGGCTGGTGTGCAGCTACCTCGTGGTAGAGACGTTCAGCGGTTTTGTTAGGTAACAGGAAATTTTCGTGGAGGTAGGGCATGAGGAGCTTGGGTTGTATTAAGCGATTGAAAATCGCTTTTACGGTTAGATAGTCATGGATGCATAACCTCCATCGACGACGAGTTCGGCGCCGTTCATGAAGCTGCTGGCGTCACTTGCGAGAAGGAGAGTGGCACCGACGAGTTCCTCGGGGTTGCCGAATCGGTTGGCGGGTGTATGCCCCATGATGCTGGCAACGCGATCTGGGTTGAGGACTTTTTTGTTTTGCTCGGCAGGGAAGAATCCGGGGACGATGGTGTTCACTCTGATGCCTTGCTCGGCCCACTCGCGGGCGAGGTTTTTAGATAGGTTGTGCACCGCTGCTTTGGTGGCGGAGTAGGTGAAGACGCGAGAGAGCGGAATCACGCCGCTCATGGAACCGATATTGATGATGCTGCCACCTTCGCCGCGATCGACAAGATACTTTCCAAACACCTGGGATGCGAACAGGACGGCTTTCAGATTGGTGTTGAGAATGCTGTCGAACTCATCTTCCTCGATGTCAAAGATCGGGGTGGGGGAGTTGATTCCGGCTCCGTTGACGAGGATATCGACCTTGCCGGATTTTTCTAACACGCTGGCGAGTAGTTCTTCGATAGATGCCTTGGAGTTCACATCGACCTTTTCAAAGTAGGCTTTTCCGCCTGCGGTTTCGATTGTTTCGAGGCGTTCCTTGGCTTTTTCCTCACTGCGCCCTACGATGACGGTTTCTGCTCCGGCGGCTGCGAGAGCTTCTGCCATGGTTCCACATAAAACGCCGGTCCCGCCGATGACTACGGCGACTTTACCTTCGAGGCTGAACACTGAGTTGAGATATTCTGATGCGATCACCCATGAGGTATAGCAAAAGACGATTACCTAGAAAATGGATTGCATCATCATGTATTTGCATTATTTCATCATTGCGTGGCAAGTGATCGTTCCGTATCTGCTGCTGAGTTCAACGGCGTAAAGCTGGTGGACCGGCCGTGGTTTCCCTATCTCTGCACTGAGGTAGAGCATTGGCGGTGGGAGACACGTGACCAGCCGCACTATAATTTCTGGGTGGCGATTGCAGGAGAAGGATATTTGAGCTGTGACGGGCAGATGTACCCGGTGGAGCCGGGGAGTTTTTTTGTCTTTTCTCCCGGTCAGGAAATTTCCGCTGCGCACTACTCGGGGCCGAGGATCACGCGGTTCTCGGCGCATTTTTTGCCCACGCTTAAAGGCAAAGTGGTGGGAGGCGTCGATTGTTTTCCGGTTTTGGGAGGGAAAATTGAATCACTCTCGCTTCTTCAGCGGCAGATCGATGTGGTGATGCGCACTGCGATCAGGCGGCAAGAGGACGAGACGCTAACAGAGCTCATTCACAAGTTGATTGTGCAAGCTTGTGGGCAGAGTGCTGTTGATGTGGGTGCGTCGCTCGACCCCAGAGTCGCTAAAGCGATCAAGGTATTTCGCGAAGATCCGGCGTCGGTCAGTTCGATGGATGATTTCGCGCGTAGCCTGGGGATATCACGCTCCCACTTTGACCGCGCATTCTCTAGCTTAGTAGGCACGCCGCCGCAGAAATTTCTGCTGAACTGTAAAATGATCCAAGCGCGTCGATTGTTAGAAAGCAGTAGCTTGAGGGTTGGGGAGATTGCCGAAGCCTTGGGCTACAAGGACATCTACTTCTTTAGCAGGCAGTTCAAGTCACACTGCGGAAGCTCGCCACAGAATTACCGTAAATCTCTCACGGAAGCGCCGGTGTCAGGCGGCTGAGATTGGGTTTTCCCTGGGTAGGAAAGGTGCATCCAGCGTCTCAAGCAGCGGGAACAGCTCGGCAAAGTCTTCGCGTGTGTCGGAATCCTGTTTTCCAAATACTCCCTCCTCAATGAGCAGGAAAACCATTTGGCCGATATCCGTGCACGATGTTAGACCCCACTCGGACATCATCGTGCTCGCCATTGGGCCAAACTCCTGCATCGCAAGATCGCGGAAGCCGATAAGTAGCTCACTGGCGGAAACGTGGCGGTGCTCGCCATCGTTACTCTCCATCACGCGTTTTACGGTGAAGTCGAGAGCCTCTTTCAGGAAAAAGTATGCGCCAATATCGTAGCGTGGCTCATGCTGAGCGACTGCCTGCACGGCATCTGTAAACTGGGTCGGCTGCATTGATTAAAGTGTTCAGAATTCGCTGCCCTGTGTCAAGAGGGTGTCTTTGTAAATTCTTATAAGACCTGATGTTATTGCAGGCAGGGACGTTTTGGAAGAACTTCCCGGCCTTTGCCTTGCGGCGACTACTTACCGAGCCAGGATTCCTCAGCGACAGTGATCTTTTTCTCGCTGAGGCCGAGCGTTCTGAGGATTCCTTTTGCCATCATGATGTTGCCGAGCTTGTTCATGTGGCAGCCGTCGGTGGTGAGTTTGTTCTTAATGTTGCGGTCATACTTGGGCTCACCAAACATGCGGGCTTTGCCTTTTTCATCCGGCATTTCCTTCAGTTGCTCATGCATGTCCTTGCTGAGGTCTGCGACGAGTAATTTCTTTTCCTTGGCGATTTCTCTCAGAAAATTGTTGTAGGGGATGAGTTTTTTATTGGTCTCTTTTTCAGGGTCTTCACCGATCATCGTGGAGGTAAGAATCACAACCTTGATGTCTGCGCCTTCGGCTTTTTCGATGATCTGACGGATGTTCTTTTTATAGTCTTCGAGCGGCACACCTTGAAAAGTGCGTTTACCTAGTTTCAGCGTGAAGTGCCAGACGTCATTGACGCCACAACTGAGTAGCATCCAGTCAGGTTTCTTGCTGATCACATCTTTATCGACACGAGCCAACATGTTAGTCGACTTGTGACCAGATATTCCTGCCGGGATTTTGGTGAGTTTGAGTCCCTCACGATTAAGGGCATCCATCACAAGAGTAACGTAACCGTTTTTCCGATTGCCTGCTTGTGTGATGGAGTCTCCCAAGAAAGCGATTTTCTCACCCTCTTTGACGACGAGTTTGCGGTCGTCTGCCGATACTGGAGATGATGCTAAAAAGCTGAAAGCCAGAGCGAGTGATGTGAGAAAAATGTTTTTTGGATTCATGAATTTAATTTTGGGCTGATTAGTTCTCAGGTAAAGTTCTATTATTGATGGTGGAGAATCAATGCGATAGATTTTTCCGCGAAACGTAGACCGAGGGTTTTGTATCCCTCAGGGGTGTAGTGGAGATCGTGAAGAATAGTGCCGTCGGGTTGTTTTTTGTCGTTGAGGTCATCGGTATCGACCCAGGCACCGCGTGGGTGGGACTCGGCAAATTCCTGCTGGGTTTTACGGATGTATTTTTTGCCTGCCAGGCGTTTCTCCCGGTCGAGTCCGCAGTCGCTGATTCTGCCGATGACGATGTTGATGTCTTTATAGTCGATATCGGTCTGGATTTGCCAGATGAGCTCCTTCAGGTAGACATCGTAGGCGGTGTTGTTGAGATCCGACTCTCCCTGCATCCAGACGAAGGTGACGGTCTTGAGTTTTTCTCCTTTGATGGAGGCTTTAACACCTTTGATCAGGGTGTAGTAAAAGTGCCCTCTTACCTTCGGCACACGGCCACGGGTGGGTGGAGGGAACTCGTGGTTCGTTTTTGCCCAACTGCGTATCGACGCCCCGCTGTAGGCACTTTTGGTAACGATAATGTTTTCTTTGCCAAATGCCTTACTGACGGCGGGGGTGAAAGAAACCTCAGGCTTCATCCCAGCCATGTTAGACTGGCCAGAGAGAATGAACAGGTGCTTGCCTTCCTCATCCGCGATGGCGGGAGAAACGATTGCCACTAACAGAAAAACCAGTGCTTTCATTCGGGCTACTTCACCGGAGTGAGTTTGAAACTCTTCACGCTCAGTCCCTTGTTAGGTGCCTTCATGGTGAACTGGAGTTTGTTTCTGCCCTCCTTAAGCTCCATGGCAACCGGCTGGGTTTCCTGCCAGTCGCCAATGGTGTAGGGGAGTTCGATGTCATACATTGTGCGCCGGTTGACGCGCATGGTGAAGCTCCTATCGACGGTGAGCGTACACACGGTGGCGGTGAGGTTGTATTTTCCGGCTGCTGGCAGGGTGACGGTGTATGAGCGTAGTTCGGGTCGGTTGCCGGCGAGGTTGTAGTGCAGCTGCACAAAGGAATCATCGTAGCTTCTCATGAAGCGAACTTTTTCCGTGCTCTCAGGCTTCGAGCAGGCGGCGACAGGGATGGTGATGACCCCGTTTTTATCCGTGGTGATAGTTTTATCGGCTTCGGCGAGTTCCACCTGAGGAAACTCTTTCTCTTTCTTTTCGGCACCGTCTTCTTCTGTCCAATCGGAGTTAGGGGATTCCGCAGCTTCATTAGACTCCGCAAATTCGGCGCCAACGGATTCGAGTTCCTTCAACTCGGCGTCCTCAACGATGGCGAGTTTTTTGTAGTGGGCGAGAGATTTCCAGAAACCACCACCGACACCGAAGTTCATGCGGTGAACGATTTCCTCACCAAAGGCGTCGCCGAGCCAGTTGGCGCGATGCACAGCGTTATACTCATCGGTTTTTCTGCGTGCTCTGGATTCCAACTCGAAATCCAGTCCGCACTGGCCGCGGAATCGGTTATGAGTCCAGTGGGCGCCAAATACTGTGACCCATCCATCGGGTGTCCAGTGGCTGATGGCGGCGTGTCCTGTCTGTGGGGCAGGACGTGATGGAATGCCGTATGCGTGTGTTGCTGCTCTACCGGTGAATGCACGAGGGCCGCAGATACCGCCGACGAGGAAGAAGCTTTGAAATGCGGTGATCTTGTGTTTTTCACTCCCGGCTGCACGCGCTTCACCTGCATTGGATGTGTAGGGGACATCGGTTTTGGTGAGGCGGCAGTAGCGCCACTTGTAGTCTATGCGCATGTGGTCGGGCCGGTAGTTACGGATGACTTTGCGCATCCAGACCATGTCTTCGAGAGGTCTGAAAGGAAAAACAAAACGACAAGCCCATGGGGAGAGCGTAGGGAACGCGGGATCGAGTTCACC
Source organism: Akkermansiaceae bacterium (assembly GCA_045106535.1). Taxonomy (GTDB): domain Bacteria; phylum Verrucomicrobiota; class Verrucomicrobiia; order Verrucomicrobiales; family Akkermansiaceae; genus Oceaniferula. The sequence goes on from JBGCEU010000032.1 coordinate 10,038, forward strand.
ATTTTTGTGAGCCTCTTCGTAGTTCAGGTAAAATGCGGTGATTGCCTCGGGTGCGGTTTTTCCTTCGGGCACGTGGTTGCCATCGGGGTGCTCAAGTGAGCTGGCGAGTGCCCAGAGGCGGAAAAAATCTTTCTCCGAGGCGTTCTTGCTGGCTTTCTGGATCGCCTTGTAGTTGCGGATCGCCTGGCCATACTTGTTTTCGTAGGCACCGCCGAGCTCCATGACCTCGATGATGAGCTTGTCGTCGCCGAGCAGCAGGTCGACGTAGGATTTTTGTTCCGCTCCCTGGCTAGCGAATGCCGCCATCTCACGTGCTCCGGCCGTTAGTAAAGCGCATTTGGCGAGCTTGGCGTGCATGTCTTTGCCTTTGAGAAAAGAGCGAGTCTCCTTGATCACGGCCCTCGCGGCAAGCAGCGCTTTGGCCTGAGTCTCAGCATAAGCAGGATTTCCGGGAGCGAATGTCACGGGTGCCATTTTCAAACCATTCGGATTTGGCAGCTTGGGGAGTTTGGCAATTTCGCTGTGGGCAGCGACGAAATCAGTTTTCGTCTTTTCACCGACGCTAGGAGTCGCCGCAGCAATCTCTTTCTTGAGTGCTTCGAGTGTGGCGGTATAGGTAGCCAGAAGTTTTTTGCCCTGTGGCGTGAGCGGCTCTTGTTTTTTGGCTGCTATGGAGGTCTGGCAAATGCCGACCAAGGCCAATGCTGCCGCTGTAAAGATGCTGATATTGATTCGGTTTTTCATAGCGAAGTATTGTTTGTAAAACGTTGATTTTATAGAGGTTCTTCCAAGAAGATGATCAATACTGCTGGGCTAGGTCAAATCATTGCTTGTGAAAATCTTATCCGTATTGGGATAGGGTGAATAGTGCTGTTGAAGGTGTGGTTGTGTAGCACTCCAAACAAAAATCTCATTCCCTGTGATAGGGAGTGGGTTAGAAAAGATTGTTGGTTTCCAAAGCGGGTATTACCCGCGGCGACGGAAGATGGTGGCGAGTCCGCCAAGTCCGGGCAGGGCGGTTTCCACCGGGTTCGCTGCTTGTGTAGGACGACGCACTGTTCATGGTCGCGTTATTTGCTGAGGGCTCTCAGATTTTTCATGGCGGCCTCGTTCGCCGGGTCGAGGGCGAGGGCTTTTTTGAAGTTTTCGAGAGCCTTTTTGGGGTGGCCGGTTTTTGCGTGGGCTACGCCGAGACTGTTGTGAATGGCGGCGGCGATGTCATTGCGGCCGGTAGTTTCGGGAAGGGCGCGCTCTAGGATGGGAAGAGATTCGGGGAAACGGTTGAGTTGTTGGAGGACAAGAGCCTGATCGTGGAGAAAGAAGGGGTTCCTGTGCCAGTGGGGGGCGGCGGCGGCGAAGAGTTTTTCGGCGTGGGCGAGGTCGCCGGCGTTGCGGAAGGTGCGTGCGATCTGGTCGGTGTTGGTGGTGATAGTTTTGTCTGCCCAGCGGCCGGGGAATGGCACTGCGTATGGGAGGCGCTCTGCGGGCGGGGCGTCGACGATGGCGAGGTCGCTCGCGAGCTGGGATGCCGGGACGGCTCCCCTATACGTGGCGGAGAGGTTTCCCCGGGTGTCGATAAGGAACCCGTCGGGGATGGCGAGGTCACGGCGGATTAAGGTGGTGGCGTCTACGAAAGTCTGGAGATTTTTGAGGGTGGCGGGGGTGGCTCGAGCGATGGTGATGTGGGGCCTGATGAACCGCGCTGCGGTGGTGCGAATGGTGGCTGCATCGGCTGAGCGGTCGTCGCCGAGGCCATCAACGCAGAGGGCGAGTATGGACGTGTCGACGGCTTCGAGGGCGGCGAGCTCGGTAAGGCATTCGGTGCACCAGGTGGCCCAGAGGAGAACGAGGGTAGGTTTTTTGCCCGGGGAGAAGACTTTTGGTGTGCCGGATAGAGTGGTGTAGGAGATCTCTGGTGCGGGAGATGGGACGACGAAGAGATTACGAAGGGCGGTGTGTTGGAGAGGTCGGGCGGGAGGCGGGCCGACAGGCGCAGAGCGCTTCCGTTTGGTGAGGTCATCTCGGGTGAGGGTGAGGAAACTGTTTTTTGGGATATCCGTGAGCGTCTGCTTCGTGCCGTCGGGCCAGATGACTTCGGCACGTCCGATTTCGGAATCGCGCCCGAGGCCGAAGTGGAGGGTTTTGCTAGACTGGCTGAGGAAGGCTCCTCCAGCGCGGACAGTGCGGGTGATCGACCGGGGGTCGTTGACCAGATGGAGGGTGACGCGGGTGCCGATGGCGTCGCGGTTTACCGTGGTGCCGTTTCCCTGGATGTGAAGTTGGATCCAGTCGCCGCTCTTGGGGAGGTCGGTGGCACTGCTTTCGAGACAGCGGAACTGAACCGGGTAGCGGGCGGTGACCCAGGCGTCGAGGTCGCCGTCGCCGTCGTGGTCGGCAAGACCGATAGCGCGGGCGTCGTCTTTGAAATCGAAGCCGCTTACGGCGGAGATGTTGGCGAAGCGCGGGGTGCCAGCAGCACCGGTGTTGAGGAAGGCGCAGTTACGCTCGTTCCCGCTCCAGGAGGCGCCTTGCCAGAGCTGGGCTCCGAGGTCGGCCTGGCCTCGGTTGAAGGTGGTGCCGGGTGTGGCGTTGGCGGTGGCTGGGGAGGGCGACACGACCTGCCGCCAGAAGAGGCTTCACAAGTCGTCCTCTAAATTGGTGTTGGTGAGGTAGCCGTTGGCGACGAGAATATCTTCCCAGCCATCGTGGTCGAGGTCGGTGAAGACGCTCGCCCAGGACCAGCGGCCCATGGTGGTACCTGAGGTTACGCTGCTATCATGGAACGTGCCGCCGGGGTTTTGGGTGAAGAGGGAGTTGCCGCGTGCTAGATAGCGTTTTGCGGCGGCCTCTCCGGGATGGGTTCCTTTGAACCCGGGTTGGTAGGTGACTCGATTTCCGGCGGCGGAAAACATGTTGCTCACGTAGAGGTCGGGGCGGGAATCACGGTTGGCATCGCCCCAGGCGACGGACATGCCGAATGAGCTATCTTCGACTCCGGCGGCGGGCGCGATATTGGTGAAGGTACCGTCGCCGTTGTTCCGGTAGAGGCAGTTCCTCCCGAAATCATTGGCGATGTAGAGATCCTGGTCGCCGTCGAGGTCGGCGTCCTCCCAACCGGAGGCTAGTGAGAAACGGCGGTTGGAACCGTCGGCGTCGAGGCCGGCGGGGGTGGTGACGTCGGTGAAGGCGAAGCCCCCGGTATTGCGGAAGAGGAGACTTCGGCCGCCGTTGTTGGCGTCATGGAACGGTTGTGGGGCGGGGCGGTTGCGAAAGCGGTCTTCGGGGGCGTCGCTGTTTCCGTGGTAGACGCAGACGAACAGGTCGGGAAAACCGTCGGCATCATAGTCGGCGGAGGAGAGCGAGAAGATTTCTTGGTGGGGCGCGAGTTTGGCGCGCGGGACGAAACGCCCTTCGGTGGCGAGGCGGTTTTCGAAGATGAAGACACCGGGGCGCGTGACGATGGCGAGGTCCTGATCACCATCGTTGTCGAAATCAATGAAGAGGGCGGAGCGGGTGCGGTCGAGGAGGTCGACGCCGGTGGCGGCGGAGATATCTTCGGTGGTGCCACCGGCGCGGGTGAGGAGGAGGCGGTTGGGTAGGCCGGCTCCCTGGCAGACGTAGACGTCATCCCAGCCATCTCCATCGGCGTCGCCTACGGCAAGACCCTGATAGTAGTTTTGGGTGGTGGCGATTTCGTTGGTGACGGCACCGTTCCAACGGGGGGCGGAGGTGGCGAGCTGGTGGGCGGCTGCGGGGGAGGTGGAGAGAGACCTAGCGGTGGTGTCAGTAAAGAGTGGTGGCGAAGCGGTGCGCTCGTGGGCTTCGAGGGTGACGGAGGTAAGGAGGGGGGCGGTTTTGCCTCCGGGCAGGATCCAGCTGGCGCGCCAGGTTGATTCGGTGGCGGCGCCTGGTGAGAAGAGGGAGAAGAACTGGCGGGTCTCGAAGGTGACGGGGTTTTCACTGAGGAGAGAGATTGTGAAGATCTTGAACTTGGCGCGGGTGGCGGTGGGGGCCGCGGCGAGCCGGGTAGCGAGGGAGACGGTGGTTTCCTCGAAGACGGGTAACCTGCCGTGGTGGATTCCGCCGGACGTGATTAGAGGGGTCGCTGGGAAGAGCGGGTTGGCGGTTGCCCCTGGCGAGAAGACCGGGGGCGGGGAGCCACGGTTCGGTGAAGTGACCCAGGTGGCGAGCTTTTCGAGCTGCGATCCGGCGCGGCGGGAAAGGTCTTCGGTGTCTGAATCCGCGTGGGCGGTGTTTGCGGCGAGTGCGAGTGCAAGAAGTCGGGCTAACATGGCAGGAGAAAACGGGCTCGCGCAGAGGTAGAGAATGCCGGGGCTCTAGTAATACAGCTTCTTGTCGTTGTTCTGGTAATTTGGACGATCAATCGCGGCGGCGTCTGCGGAACAGGAGTGCGGAACCGAGGAAGGCGAGGATTCCGGTCGATGCTTCGGGGACGGCGTTGAACTCGCTGGGAAGCGCCTCGGAGCTGTAGGCGAGAGATACAGACGTTCCGTCGGTGATTGAGTCGGAATAGAGCACGATGCCTCCTGAGGAGCCGTCGCTACCAGTTAGACCTGAGCTTCCCGCAGTGCCAGGCCATCCATTTGACGTATAATTACCGCCAAATCCAGGAGACCCCCTAAAACCACTTTCGCCGGGATTCCCACCGCTGCCGCCGTCGCCGCCCATGCCACCCCTAGCATCAAGATTAGCCTGGGTTTCGAGCACGATGTCGGGTGCGGCTAGCGTAATGAACCCGCCCATGCCACCACTGCCGCCCGTACCGCCCGTGCCACCGTCGCCGCCGTCGCCGCTCCGGCCACCATCACCCCCCCTAGAAGTAAACCGATCAATGCCGCCACCGTTGCCACCGTTGCCACCGCGGCCACCAGTGCCACCAGTGCCACCGGCTCCGCCCGCCCCTCCAGAAGAAGACACCGAAGTGCTGAGAGTGAGCGTATTTTGGGAAATAAGGACGACAGACAGTCCATTTGATCCAAGACCGCCGATGCCACCAGTGCCGCCGATACCACCGTCGCCACCGTCGCCACCGTCGCCACCAGCAGAGAAATTATCAGTGCCCCTCCTGCCCGTGGTGCCTGTTGTACCAGATGCGCCCGTGCTTCCAATAGAACCGCTGAAGGATAGGTTCGTGCCTAGGGAGAAATTATTCCGCGAGAGTAGTGCGAAGGGGCGCGAACCGGTGATGGAGACGGTGACCCCAGCAGACAGGGTGATATCGGAGAAGGCGAAGACGCCGAACGGTGTGCTGTTCGCGGCTATACCGAGCTCTCCGGTTCCAAGTGAGTTGCCGTTGAGGGTAGCCGAGAGGGTGTCAGTATCGAAGAAGAGAGCACCGGATGGTGCAAACTGGTTCCCTGAATTGAGGATCGTGGTAACGTCGTCGGGATCGAAGAGATTGCCCTGAACGGCGTTGATGCCTGCGCCAGCGTGGGAGGCGAGGGCTAGGAAGGTGAAGGTGGCCGTGAGGGTCGGACGTGGTTTCATAGATATTGAGGATGAGTTAAAGGGAAGCGATGGATGATACAATTTTTTACTTCTGTTTTTTCAACGCGGTGGAAATGCTTTCTTTAAGGGCTTCGGCTTTTTTCAGTGCATCGGTGCGCATGCTGATGTGGCCTGCCTGTCTCTTTGCCTCTAGGTAAACTTGTTCGGCGTCGGCCTCGGCGGCTTTGAGATTACCCATGGCTTGATAGACTTTGGCACGGCTGCGTAGGTGGACGATCCCGATCTTTTTGGGTTTCCAATTCCTAGGCGCGTCCGCCGGGCGCACTTGTTCGGCTGGTGCGTGGGCGAAAGCGAGGCGTTTAGCCTCTTCGAGGTCACCTTTGGCGAGTGCATCATCAACCAGTTTGTCGTCGTGAGCTTCAATCACGTTCTGGATCACGGAGCCTTTTTGGGCGCTCATCGTCAATCCTGAAAGTGCGGCAGCGATTCTGCCATCGGGTCGGAGAACCAGGATGTTGGTTTGGGCTCTTTCCCCGCCCATGATGATGCCGAGCTTGCGGGTGATTGGGTTTTGTAAGCCATTGGGGACGAGCAGGGTGGGGAAGGTATCCGGTGTCCTTCTCCTTTTCTTTAGCTCCTCGGCTTTTTCTGTGAGTAGTTTGTTAGCCGCTTCGGCGTCATCGTCCAAGACGGCGGCGATCAGGTTGGTGTCCTTGAAGGGTCGGTTCGCAGTAAAGCTGGTGTAGCGCTGCAAGTAGCCATTGCCTGCGGCGGTGGGCACAAACGAGATGACTGTCCATTTTCCGTCCGAGGGCTCGGGGATTTTCACAGTCTTACCATCAAGTGTTTTAAGCTCGGCCTTGAAATTACGCTGCGCTTCTTCTGGTGTTCCCAGAGAGAGAAAATACCCTTGGCGTCTACCGTAAGTCCAGCCAGCAGTGAAGGGTGGATGATACTTCCAATAGCTTTGAAAGCGGTCGAGCAGGAATGCGGTCGCCGTCCACATCGCCGGGTTCTCGGCGTGCTTGTCTAGGAACGTTTTGCGGAACTGATCGTGTAGTAAACGGTCGCCAGTATCGAGCGAGAGAAGCGATGCCGCCATGAGTGCTGGGGCAGATGCATCTTTGCCTCCGGATTCTTTGATGAAATTGTTAATGATCGTTTTTGGGTTGGCATCTGCTGCACGTAGCGCTTGCCTTGTTAGGCAGAGCCGCGCTACTACATCGGTGCCTGGAGGGTAGCCGCCTTCGACCGCGGTCTTCGCCTCTGTCGCGGCGGATTCAAATGCTTCACGATCACCATTTGTTTTCCATAAGCCCATCAGGGCAGCGATACGCCGATTGCGTACGATCCAGAGGTCTGGAGCGTTTGGATGCGCTGCAATGGCGGCAGTGCAAAGCGCATCGGCTTTTTTATAGTTCGCAATGATTTGATCCTGTGGTGTTAGATAACGCACTGGAGGCTGAATGAAGCACTCCTGAATCGCGCGGAGTTTGTCTTCTGGGACGGATGCCCCGTTTCGGGCAAGCTTGGTAACTGCTCCTGAGGCGAGTGCTAGGTACTCAGGTGGGGCAGCGGGATCGAAGTTTTTGTCCGGCTGCATGACGAGGAACTCGCCAGAGAGGATGGACTGGAGCTGGCTCGAGTAGCCTGCTCGAGTCCACATCCTTGCCATCATCGATTGCAAACGCCGCTCGTATGTTCTAGTGCTGCGTCCTCCTCGGGACGAATGAAAAGCGACGTATCCTGATGGGGTAATGGTCAGCATGGCTGGTGTATCCCTTCTGACGTAAGCTTGGTAAAGTGGGTTGTCTTTTCCCTTTGCCATTTTGAGTGCCTGCCAGTCGAGCCCGTGCTCACGCAATATGGACTCGCCAGCATCAGGAAGGTTATCTATGTTCATGCTAACAATACGGAACCGGCCGCCAGCCTTGCTCTCTGCCTTGGCAATTTTCCAGCCCTCAGCCAGTGCTTTGAGATCTTCCAAGCCATTGTTTTCTTTTGACCAGCAATAGACCGCAGTCGTTGTGCCAAGGAAGTCCATCGGGTAGTTGACTTTTTTGCCGTCGCTTCGCTCAAAAGTGCCGATGAAAGGAGCACCAAAAACCTGGCCTGCGAGCTTTTCACGCTGGAATTTGATCAGATCCAAGTCACCCGGGAAGCGTTCGGCGATGACTTGCCTCAGATCATTGACCAGCTCGGTGTTTCCAAGTTCGAGCGCCATGATCATAGCGATACGGATGACTTTTTTTTCGACGTCAGTGTCACGGTAGCGCTTGACCAGGGGACGTAGTGCATCGGCGCGGGCGTGTGAGTCCCCTCCCAACCGTGCCGATTTTGCTTGAGTGAGTATAAGGTCGGCATCGAGGCGCAGTGCCGCGTATTCGTTTGGCGCAGCGGCGAGTTTCTCAGAGATTTCCAGAAAAGCTTTCCGGTTTGTCGCGGATTTATCCTGACTGACGAGGGACTGCTGGCTGCGGTAAAGGACGCCAAGGACTTCAAAGCGGTTAAGCGCGGTGGGATATTTTTTGATTAGAGCTTCGCCTTCGCGAATAACTCGCCGGAGTGCGAGTTTTTTTCTGGCTGCGGATGCTGACTCGGTGGCTTTGCTTAGCTTGGTGTCAAGCGCGGTGATCTCATCGGCAGGGATTGAGGCCGCCATGATAGGTGGAACCCCGACGCTTACGCTGGCAAAAACAAAAAGGGAAAAAATGATCCGAGGTAATGAGTTCATGGGAGCAAGTGGTATTAATATGACGTCGGGAATTGATCTGTTATTTCACCGATCCATGTGGGTTTCTATGGTTTGATAATCAGTTCGATGGCTTTGTCGGCAAATCGCTGACCGAGGGCGACGGCTCCTTCTTTGGGGAAATGGATGTCACCGTCGGGTTGGTTGGTATCGCCGCCATTGAGATCATCGGTATCAATCCAGGCGTTGCCCGGTGTCTTGCCGAGTTTGACCTGAGTCCCCCTGACACGCTTCCAGTGATCGTTATTGGATCTGCTCCGAGCATAGTCGTTGATGCGACCGATGACAAAGTACATGTCGTCGCGTGCCAGATCCTTTTTGAGCTGTTTAAATAAGTTGAGAAAGCTTTCTTCGTAGGTCTCAGAGAGTCCGTTGTTGGCGTCCGATTCGCCCTGCATCCAGATGAATCCGACGGTATCGAATGATTGGCCTTTGGTGGCGGCAAGGGCAGTTTCAAGCAGGGGTTTGTATTCCTGACCATTTGAATTCATTGCCTTTTCGGAAATACCGCGACCAGTGGGTTGTCGGTAGTCGGTGACCCAGAACCGGATGCCGCGACCACTCTTCATGCGTATCACAACGACGGCGTTCTCCTTGCCAAAACGTTTTTCAACACGAGCTGCGAATGCCTCCTTGACCGTGCCAGTCATGTTCGATTGGCCGGAGAGGATGAACAAATGTGTTCCGTTCTTTTTTTCACTTCCACATACTGGTGCAACGATGGTCAATACAACGGTCAAGCCAAGCTGCAGCAGGCGTGCAGGTTGATTGTTTTTCCTTCGTTGATTGAACATGAGTCCGTTGGTGCTTTAGCGTTGATAAACGGGGATGTAGCGGTTTGGGGTTCCAAGGATGATAATCGACATAGGTGTCTTGTGCGGGTAGTCCTGTTCCTTTTCCTGCCACGATCCGTTAGGTTTCTGTAAGTTGATTAGTGTGTCACGGATTTTAGGATACCATTTGGCATAGCGGTCTTCGCCCGCCTGAACCATCGCCTGCATGGCGTAGTAGTGCGAGTAGTAAAAGTGGCCGTTGTCTTTTCTGGAAAACATTTTGGGTTCGTTTTCGAGAGAGGTGATGGCTGCGGATACCCATTCCGTGTCGCGGTTTCCTGCAAGTTGGGCGGCATAAACGCCTCCTGCGGTGCAAGCGATGGTGTAGCCTTTGCCTTGGTAACCGAAACCGCCACGTTGCTCATCGAATGCCTGATCGCGCAGGTAGCCGGTGAGTCTTTCGATTGTTTCCGTAGGCACTAACACACCTGCCTCACGCGCCGATGCCAGCGAGACAAAAACCATCGCGGTGACCGATGTATCCTGACCGGCATCTGGTCTTGGAGCATAGCGCCAGCCACCGAGTGGGCTTTGTGACCGCAAGATGACGTTTACGACTTTTTCCAATGCCGCCTGGATTCTTTTGTTGTCGTCAGGGTCGCTGGTCATGCCCCAAAGCTCCGACATTGCGATGGTGTAGAGGCCAATCTCATACATCTTCACGCCCATGGCCCCGGTGGGGGAATCCTTGGATCTTTTCAGCAGGTATTCCTTCGCGCGGTCGAGTTGTTTCCCGTAGGGACCGAAGCCGGGGAAGTGTCCCTCGACCATGAACGCCATCAGCCCGAGGCTGGTGCCGGCTATGGCATAGGTTCCATCCTTTGAAGACCATGAGCCATCCTTTTTCTGGCTGGAAATGAGAAACTTCAAACCGCGCTCGATGGCTTTTTCGGCCTGCTCAGTCATTTCAGGTGCCTCGGCTTCTTCGGTGGCAGGGGAGGCAGGAGCCTCGACGGTTGTAGCTGCCTTTGCGGGTTTATCCTGCGCGGCAAGTGGCGTCGCGATGGCGCTGGATATGAAAAGCCCCAGAGTCGCGGTGAGATAACATTGTCTGCTACTGATCATAATTTTCATTCTGCAACCCTTTCGTAATAATTCTTCAATAAGCCACGATACTCCAAAGGTAGCTCGCGTGCAAAGTTTTGATTGAGTGCGGCACGATTCCGCTCGCCCCGAACCTGCCACTGTGTGCGCTGGTCTTTGGGAGCTTCACCACTGACAAAATCAGAAATAAATCCGGCGGTGAACTCTGACTCTTCGTCGCTTCCCTCGCCATCGGCTGCAGGGTCGGCATCCGAAGCTGATGGCGGCAGTGCGGCAGTATTTAAAACAATCGCCTGCTCAATAATGAAATGCTGGAGTGTTTGCATCGCTGTTTGCTGGAGCAACTTGATGGTGCCCGCTTCGCCCGACTGCATGGCATTGGACGCCGAAGTAAGCTGGAGAGATGCGGCATTAAGTATGGCGTGTGGTTCATCGACCTTAGCGAGTTTTTGGCACTGCTCGGCGATTTTGCTTTGGCGGGTAGCCAAAGCTTTGATGTCCTTTTTCTCGGCGGCATTTGTCTCCCTATACAGAATCTTGTGCGCACTTGCGACGGCGAGCACATCAACCAATCGCCTGATGCCAGGCTCCGTGAATGCCTTGAACTCCACATCGATGCTTGGAAGGCCGTGTAGCACCGTGATCACACCAAATAGAGATTCGGAATTCTCTTTGAGCGCTTCACCTGCGAGAGTCATCTGCTCGATGGCCACTGGAGCATCGTCGGATTCCAATAGTGAAACAGCCTCGCGCATGAGCTTGGCGGGCTTTGCATACGTTGCCATTCCAGTTACCGATGCGATGGTTTTTCCAACTTTTTCTGCCTTCGATAGTAACTTTTTCTGCTCATCTATCAATGCTTTCAACTGTTCGGGTTTAGCCGAGCGGATCTTGCGCTTCAATTCATCTTGCTGGTATTCAAGTGTGGCGGTGTCAGCGACCGCAGTATGTAAAAATTCAACAATCTCGGCGATGTAGCCTGTTTGTGATTTCACCTCTTTGATCAGTTTGTGTACTTTGCCAAGAGATTCGGCTGCTACGTCTTGCGCATCAAGGGCATCGACTTTGTCACCGTCTTCCAACGACGCCACACCGTCTTCTAGGTCGGTGGCCGCAAAGACCAAAGGTGTGCCGGCGTCCACTCTCTTGGCGACCAAGTCGAGCAGGGGAGCCACTTCTTCGATGCAGCGTTTCAAGTGGGCGAAAAACGGTAGTAGCTCGGTAGCATCGTCATCTTTCAATGCCTTGGTCGCGGCGATCAAGTCCCACTGCTCGGCAACGATGTCGCCCATGTAGCCATTGGCAAATCTAACTGATCGTTGAAACATCAGCAGGCTCTGCAGTAGTCCAAGTTGTTCATTTTGTCTGGTGACCATCGCAAACGCCTCGGCGATGATATCCGCCGCTTGTTCCTGGTGACCAATAGCCTGATCGGCATTGTTTGCCTTCAGCGATGTTAGGGCGCTTTTCATTTCCTGTTCCGCTCTTTGCATCCGGCTTAGCAGCGGGGGGATGTCTTGATCCGCATTAGCCTCGTTCTGCTTCACGAGGTCACGATTGAATGTGGCTATTTCCTCGGTCAGGAGTTGCTGTGGCTCGGCTAGGCCGTCGACTTTTTTCTCGTCCGCTGCTGCTGCATCGGTTTTTTCAAGTAGCGCGACTACTTTAGCTTCGAACTCCTCGATGCGGGCAAGGCGATCGCTTGCTGAGGCGACCAAGGTTCCTAATCCAAGCGTCTGAATCCCCATTTCTAAAGACCAGTGATCGACGAGATTCGTTAAATTGTTTAGTGCCTGCTCTGCCTTGAGCTGCTGTGCGATGGCGGCGTTCTGTTGGCCAGCTGCGAGTTGCTTAAGTGCTTCTGCCATCGCACTATCGGCGCCCTTCAATAACGTTTGAACTGGAGGTGCTTGTGGAAATTTTTCATCAAACAACTGGGTCCTCGGCGCAGGAACAGTTGGTAGAAGTAGGGTCAGCAAGCGCTTGCGAAGATTGTTTTGAGTTTGCGTGGCTTGATCGCTGCCTTCCTTGAATGCTTGAGCAGACATGCTGGTGCATTGATCGCGTAGCATTGATTGCACTTTGACGAGCAAACGCATCTGATCCCGAGTTTTGATCAGCGTGGCATAGGCTCCGCTGATACGCACACTGAATTCGGCATCGAGTAGAGTCGTGATCAACTCGGCTTGCAGAAGCTCTGCTTGATCGCCTTTGCCTTGTGTGATCAATGCTGCTGCTTGACGCATTTTTTCTTCAGTCTTGGTGGCCTTCAGGTTTTTGACACTTTGGGCGAGCCGAAGAACGGCCAAGGGTCGTTTTTCATAGCGCATGCCTTTTTGAAGGTCGGTGATGAGTCGATTAGTCCACTGTGCGAGCTCAGCTTGTTCTTTGGCGAGTGAGGTTCCTGCCTCTGCCTGGACAGTGCGCCAACGCAAGGATGCCTGAACCTGTGCCAACATGCGGGCTTCTCGTGCGTAAACTTCCTGAGCCATATCGATGGATCGAAGTAAGACGAGGCTGCCCAACTCGCGTGCGGCGGTGTTGACTGCGCGTGCGGCGGATGAGGGGTCGAGTTTTTCCTGCTTGTTTTCTGTCGTAACGCTGGACTGATGTCTTAGTCGGGCAGCGGCAGTAGCCAGATTTTTCTCGGCGATCTCGAGTAAGGATGAACGGACGTGGGCAAGAGATTCGCCCTCGGGTGCATCTGCGACGTTGTTGGCGGCAAGGTCATCTAACAAAAATTTTACCTGGGATGCGATCTCTGTGAGCTGGTCGCGCACGAGTTCCTGTCGAATAGCTTCGACTTGGCAGGTTTGCATATAGGTGTCGGCACCGGGTTCAAGGGTTCTTACATTATCAAATGCGGAACGTTGCTGGCGATAGATTGTTAGTATGCGTGAAAGCAGGCGGTCTCTCTTTTTCCGAATCTGTTTGAGGTAATCTTTTTTGGAAAGGAAGGTAATCCGCCGTGTGTCCGAGCGAACGACATGCGGGCCGTCTTGACCTGGATATCGGTCGCTGGCCTCAATCGCGAAGGACACAGTGTCGCCAACTTTCAGATCGGGCAGCTCCTTGCGGTAGTCCCATTCGACCGGTTGGTCGCCTTGCGTAATTTGTGAGAGCTTAAAGTGAACAGTTTTTTCATCACGCTGGTTGACGCGATAGGCGACGGCTGTCGAGCCAATGCCATGGTCGTCCTGCACGCGGGTAGAAAGTTTGAGTGGTCGGCCAATCATCGCGATGAGATTTGATTCGGGCGAGGTGAGTTCGACCCGTGGAGCTTGGTCACTGGCGACCTGAAGGAAATAGCGTGGGCTGGTGAAATCGAATCCATGTTCTTTTTCCACCCACGAGAAACTGTAGCCACGTGAGGCTTTCACTTCTTCTTGAATAACAACCTGCGTGCCGCCATTGGTCACTGTTAGGGGTAGCGGTTCTTTGCCATCGCGGTTAAGTGCCGCCTCGCGGATCGGGCGGTCGAGCGTGATCTGCCAGCGGAGCTTGGTTTGCTGTGGCACGGTTAGAGTCAGTGCCTCGACCGTTTCAGTTTTTCGTTCGAGGTAACTGGGAAACTCAAGACCGACCTGCACGTTCTTGATGCGCGGTGCGGGGATCACCTTCACCTGATGCCAGTCGCTGCGGGCGTCACCAGCTTTGATACGATAGCTAAAGTCACGCGACGCGGAGGCGAGTGTGTATTCGCAGCTGTTGTCAGTGACGGGCAATTCTATCTCACGAGGATCTCCGTCACCGGTGCGGAGGTAGAATTTTGCCGTTTCAGGAACTTCGCCGGAGACACCGATCATAATCTTAGTACTATCACCCTCTTTTACCACCAGATCTTTGTTTTTGAGATCGAGTTTAGTTTTGGTTGGGTAAGCAATTTGTGTCCACGGGTTGAAAATGCGTGCCAGTCCTGCAGCAAGGAAGGGTCCATTGATGATGGCAAAAACGAGCACCAAGGCAGCCAATGCGGAAGCCACGTAGAGAGGGGTTTTGAGGCTCTTAAAATTGATTATTTTGTTAGGTTTTAAATCCCCAACAGTGCTTTCGGCCTTGGCGCAGGTTGCGTCCATGAGAGGGGTCGATGTTTTTGACTCACGGAACTGAACCGCGGTAACGAGAAGGCTCTCAAGCCCGCCGTGCTGTTCCTCAACCTCCAGTGCAGTGCGCGAGGCGCTGAACGATCGCAGTTTGCGCCAGCCGTGTTGCCATGCCTTGTAGAGCGATACACCAAGAACGATCGCTAAAATAACGACCCGGCCAAATGTCGGCATGTAGCTCAGCCAGTCGATGGTCATGCCAAGTAAAAACAGCGGAATGCCCCAACGGAATAAAGCCAATAAGCCGGAGCTCATGTGCTTGCGTTGGGCGCGTTGCCATACCGTGCGCAGGCACGGCTCGAGGGCTGACTTTGGAAGTTCTTTACTCATGGTAAGTCGTATCTTCTTCGTAGGATCCATTCGCCTCCTAACAGTCCGACGAGCAGGATCACCACCAGCCAGTTGTCCCAAAGCGGTCGCTCTGAGCGCAGGGTGATGGTGGCAGGTTCGCCGTTGATGAGATCGGTGAGTTTACTGAGTTCGCGGACACCCAGTTTGGCGCCGCCAGTTAGATCGGAAATGCGTTGTAGGTGGTCAGGGCGCATGCCGGTGTCCAGAAGCTCCTGCTGAACATCACTCACCTGGAATTCTGTGGTGCTTGAGATTTCCTTGTCGTTCTCGTTGGCCTCAAGTCTGTATCGACCCGCTTTTGATGGCGTGAAATATCCCTCGTAGAGGCCGGGTTGTGATTTGTCGGGTCTGAGACTGACTAGCTCCTTGGCTTGTCCGCCGTCTATACCACTGACGTAAACCTCAAAGACGGGTTGGCTGATGGGCTCAAAATTTTCATCCATCACATGCGCATACAGGCGGCATTGGCCATCGACGGAATACACCGAGCGATCGGTTTCCAATCGGATGCGTTTGTGTTCACCCATCAATCGTGAAAGGGTCATGAACTGAATACATTGCGACCAAACGCGCCAGTGATACTTGTCACCGGTTTTGTAACGCAGTCGCCACAGTCGATCGGAGGCGATGGTCATGCACTTGCCTGTTCCGAAGCGTTGCCAGGCGACGAGTGGATAGCTCTGGTTGCGTGCCGTGCTATCGGAGAGAACAGCGAGAACGGTTGCTGCAGGTTTGGCTGACAGCAGTGGTGGTAGCTGATCCATCGGAGCCATGCGGCTCCAGATGCGGTCGTTCAGCTCATTATCGTTTTCGAGAGTCATCACCAGGCTGCTTCGGCCTTCAGGGGTCAGTACCGGATAAACGGATTCGGCGATTTTTTCCCACTTAGCTTCGGTATCAAAACGAACGGGGAGCATGGTCTCTACCGGCGTGCCTGCGTAGGATACCGGCGAGTGCATCGGGCCGCAAAGCATGAGTAGCGACGCGCCGCGATCCCGGATCAATTTTTCTAACAAATCAAGCTCTTCGGCCGTAAAGAATGATGCCTTCACGTCACCGAGAATCACGAGGTCGTATTTAAAAGCCTCTTCCTGTTTGCTAGGAAAGCGCTCGATGTGCTCAGCAGAGCTTCGTGCAACTTCGGGGCCGGCATTCGAGGCGATAAAAGTGGCGTTGATCCTAGGATCGCGGTGGAGGATGGCGCGCAGGTAGCGGAATTCCCACCGGGCGTTGCCCTCAATGTAGAGCACGTTAACCTTTTCGTTTACGATCCGGATGCTTCGTGTAACGCGGTTGTTAGCCGTTGAGACCTCATCGTCAAATGGCTCGATGATCACATCGATTTTCGCCGCGCCTTTTTCATAAACGTCCACGCGGAAGTCGACGTCTTCGAATTGCACTCCGCCATCGAAGCGGACAATGCGGGAGGAAACACGCCGGTCATTGAGAAGCACCGATAACCGTGCGGTGCGTTGCTCGTAGCCCTGCGATTGCAGATGGACTCGGACGGGGACGCGGTCGCCTGAGAAAGCCACCTCCTGCATGACGATGTTACGGATCGAGACGTCATCGGGATTCGCCAGACCAATCGGCACGGTATAAACTGGGATACCGCGCGCACCGAGGTCTTGTAGCACTGCCTCGGAGCGTTGTGAAGTTGCACTGCCGATGCCGTCGGACAGCAGGACGATCCCCGCTGGTGGAATTCCTCCGGAATTGGCGACCGCCTCTAGTGAGGTGGCAATCGAGGTGCTGGGATCGTTTGCTTTGAGTTTTGCCAAGTCTTCTGACGTTACAACATTGCCGTCGTTGATCAGACGCGGAGCTTTTCCGAACGCGTGGTAGCTCAGGTCGAGTGACTTGCCGAGCGATTCAAAGATGGGTTGCCCTGACTGGCTGAGGATAGCCGAGCCAAGATCGAGTCGCGAGGCCGAGGTGATCGCTTGGCGTTGTTTCGTATTGAGTGCCATGACTGCCTGATCGGCATCTTCTTCCGCGGAAACCATGCCCAGCGCCGCTGCGGCCTCGACGAGATCTTCGGAACTCTTGCGCTGATCCTTCATTGACATACTTTCAGAGACATCGAGCAACACCGGTAGACTGCGTGCTCGTGTTTGGGTCTCAGTGGTGACAGCCGTGGGTTCGAGCAGGGTCGCCACGATTAAAGAGAGCACCAACACCCTGAAAATGACCAGAGACACACGTAGCCACTGCGGCAAACCCCATGGTCGTCGATAGAGATAGATACTCAACAGCACAATCGCGGCAAAAATTGCCACGAGCGTTCCGGTGGACAACGGGCGTGCCCAGAAGACCTGCTCGATATTTGCCATTAGGAGAAATGTATCAGGCATCTTGGGCTCCGGTTAGGGTTTCAGGCATGGGATCAGATTGTTGGCTGCGTTTCTCTTTGCGGCCACGAAGTCTGTCGGCGAGCAGGCACTCGATCACTAATAAAATAAGTCCTGCGATCATGAACTGCCGCCACGACGAGCGGCCGGTGCGTGAGGCTTTGATTGCTGCCGCGAGCTCTGCCTCCGAATTGGCGAGTGTGATGTCGAGACCCTCGAGGTTTGCGTTTAAGTCCGATGCCGTAAGCGAGGCGACCTCTGATTCGCTTGGGTCGATATTGACCGCCACGGGTATTCCCGGCGACTGCACGCTGACCTTAGCGTTGTAAAATCCGACTTCCTTCGCGTTTTCTAACATCGCTACAAACTGGCCACGGTGTTCGCGTACAGGCACGGTAATTGTTTCCTCCGAAGGTGTGTCGAAGACCGCGTCGCTGGCATCTGGTTGCTCGACGTAGGTTAGCGAGAGCGAGTCGCCGACGATGCGTGGCCGCTCGAACTCACGTCCCGCGAGGTAGCTCACGATCTGCTGCATGAGCATTGGGAAAACCGGCGTCAGAGCCATATTGTTGTAGCTGGTATCGGCAGAGGTAGTGAACTGGAAAACATGACCACGACCGAGCGATTGTTCTAACAAGATGGGTGCGCCGCTTCCGGCAAGGCTGAGGACGGAGAAGCTTGAGGGGCTGGGCTGAACATCCATTCTTGTTAGGAAACGCGTTTCACTGAAAAGATCCTCAGGCAGTGATCGCAGTGGCTGGCAGACGTTGTGATCCGGCATGGAGGGATCGAGCGGCTGACCAGCGCCTAGCTTGGTGACGGTATCGATTGATGGACCGAGTTTGGCGGGTAGCAGGGGAGTTGAGTCACCCGCCATACGCTCGTTCCACACGGCTGGTTTGACATTTTTCCCAGCGAACCAGACGAGGCCATTTCCTTGTCTGACAAAGCGCGAGAGCTGCTTAACTTGCTGCGGGGTGATCTCCGGCACGTCGGCGAGCACGATGACATCGACCTCCTCAAGTGGCTCTGAAGGTAGTGTTAGCCATGGCACCGAGCGGACGACGTAATCTTCATCTTGCGCCCCGTCACTTCTAGCGAGTAAGGCAGACTTGATGAGCCGTCCAGCATCGCCATTTGATCCGTCTAGGCAGAGCACCGAGACCCGGTTACGTACGACCGCAACTACGCGCCGGACGTTATCGGTCGGTAGCAGATCGCCGCTGATCTCAGCGGTGATTCGTGTGGCACCCGCATTGTGGAAGGGGACAAAAAGCGACACCGTCTCCGATGCTCCCGCTGCGATGGTGGGAATGGTTTTGCTGTCGATCTGCACACCCTCGACGCGGCATTGGACTACAACGCTGGCAACTGGAGCCGTGCCGCAGTTTTTGACCGTGGCTTGGTAGCGGGCGGTGGTGCCTTTGCGCAGCACACCTGAAACGAGTTCAAGCTCGGTGACGGCGAGGTTGGCGGGTGCGCCGGGCACGGGAACTATAAAAACCTCTGCATCGCTTCGTAGATCGGCGAGTGCATCTTGGAAATTTGCCGAGGTGCGTCTCCAGTCACGTTCCTGCACATCGCTGATGAAATAGATTTCCTTTTTAGTCGCCTCCATGTCATCGGCTAGTTCCTTAAGCCGTGCGGGAACGCGATCGAGATCAAGCCCAGCTGGTGATGCCTTTGCTTCCGTTAGAAGCTTAGTGAATCGATCACGATCAAAAGCCATGTTGCGGATGAGGACTTTGTCTTCACCGCCGAGAAGGATGACGGAAACCGGGTCGCCAGTCTGGATTTGCTCACTGATCACATTGACTTGAGCCATGGCGCGATCGAAGCGGGATGAGCCTTCGCCGCCGTGCTCCATGCTGAATGAG
>JBGCEU010000033.1:0-24110 GCA_045106535.1 Akkermansiaceae bacterium
CCGAGAAAAACAACCAGCCCGCCAAAGCCCGCAATGATCCACCCGAGTTTGCGTTTGCTCAGTGCCTCCTTGAGAATGATGGCGGCGATGATGCTTGCGAAAATCGGGTAAGTCAGGTTGATGATGACAGCCCTGCCTGCGCCCAAGTGAATGATACTCAGGTAGTAGAGATAAATGCCGACTGCACCTAACAGGCCGCGTGCAATGACGAGCGTCCGATTGATCAAATGTCCCGCTTGCAGCCCGCGTCCGCGCGTAAATAGCATCCAGACTAATAGAATACCTGCGAGACCGCGGAAGAGCGTGACCATCCAGCCATCAATCTCTGGGAAACGGAGCGCTAGCCACCGCACCATGAGGGTGTTCACGGTGAACAAAATCACCGAGACAAGCATTTGGGAAACGCCTGCACCCTCGTTCTTTCCTGCCAAGCTCATCGCGGCATGGTTCTAATGGCGCGGTTGTGGTTTGTCCACTGTGCTATTTTCAGACTGTCTATCAGCATGATCTTTGTAATCCCGTTGCGTGAGGTTGCACTGGGATGGATCGGTGTCTAGGCTTCGACCTATGAACCGAAGGAAATTTATCACAACCACCAGCACGATGGCGCTAGGCACCTCAATGCTTTCGTCTCAGGAAAAAACAAATACCGTGACAGCAGAGGCAGACGCAGGTGAGGATTCGCCTAATCCCATCGGGGTATCATCCTACTCATTCTGGGCATTTCACCGCAAGGAATACCGTCCGCTTGAAGTCTGCCTGGATCATGCTGCGCGCATGGGCTTTGATGGTCTGGAAATTCTCCAGCGTCAGCTTGTCAGCACAGACAATGCGGCGCTGCAAAAGATCAAACGTCACGCATTTTTGTTAGGTCTCGATCTCATGGGCTTTTCCACGCACCAAGGGTTTTTGTCACCTAACAAAGAGAAACGTCAGAAAAATATCGACCACACTCTCGACTGTCTTGAGCAAGCTTATCGTCTCGGTATTCCCACGATCCGAGTGAATTCAGGAACTTGGGGGACATCCAAGTCATTTGACGAACTGATGGCAAACCGTGGCGAGGAAAAACCGCTCAAGGGATACACCGAGGAGGACGCCTACAAGTGGGTGATTGATGCCTATGAAAAACTGGTGCCCGAAGCCGAAAAACGTGGCGTCATCATGGGCTTAGAAAATCACTGGGGGTTGGGGCGCACACCAGAAGGTGTGAAACGCGTCGTTGATGCCATCAAGTCGCCATGGCTGCAAGTGACACTGGATACCGGAAATTTTCTTGAAGATCCGTATGACCGATTGGAAAAGCTCGCGCCACAAACAGTGCTTCTCCAAGCCAAGACCTACTATGGAAAAGGCCGATGGTACACGCTTGATCTCGACTATGCACGCATCGCCAAGATCATGAAAGCTGCCAACTTCAAGGGCTACGTTTCGTTAGAATTTGAAGGAAAAGCGGATCCGCTCAAGGGCATTCCGCAGTCACTGGCGATGCTGAGGAAGCATTTTGGCTAGTTAAACCGTCTTGGAGAACTTGCCCTTTTGAGATTCGCCTTGGGCGAGGTAGGCATCGAATGCCATCGCGATGTTGCGGATGAAGAGTCGGCCTTGTTCGGTGACTTGGAGGGAGTTTCCGCCGAGTTCTAACAGGCCGTCGTCCTGCATGGGTTTAAGGGATTCGAGCGCCGATGCAAAGTGGGTTTTAAAGTCGATGTTGTGCTGTTTGGACTTGGCCGCGTAGTCGAGCTTGAGCTGGCACATGATCGACATGATGATGTCCCGGCGCATGACGTCCTCATCGGTGAGCAGGATGCCGCGGTCGATGGGATAATGACCTGCTGCGACCGCCTGGCCGTAGTCGGTGATGTCCTTGAAGTTCTGTCGGTAAGAGCGGCTAGTCTGTGAGATGGATGACATGCCGAAGGCGCAGATCTCAACACCGCCGTGCGTGGAGTAGCCTTGAAAATTTCGCTGTAGGGTGCCGTTATTCTGCGCGACGGTTAGAGGGTCGGTCTGCTTGGCAAAGTGATCCATGCCGACGTAGTGGTAACCGTTGTCGGTGAGGATGGTGATGATTTTTTCCAGCATCTTGAGTTTTGCCTCCGGTTCGGGCAGATCCTTAGCTTCGAGGATTTTCTGGGCAGGCATGATCCACGGCACATGGGCGTAGGAAAAAACGGCGAGCCGATCCGGTGAGTAGTCGAGAATATGATGTAGCGTCTCCTCAAAGCTCCCCGGAGTTTGTTTTGGCAGGCCGTAGATGAGGTCGAGATTACAGGAGGTGATACCTGCTTCGCGCAGCCATTTAAGTGCGTTGCGGTTATGCTCGTCGGTCTGGATGCGGTGGACGGCTTCCTGGACTTCAGGTTTCACGTCTTGCACACCCATGGACGCGCGGTTGATGCCGAGTTTTTTGAACGACTGAATATGTTCTTCTGTCAGGGTGCGGGGATCGAGCTCCGTTGAGATTTCTGCATCGTCGTGGAAATCAAAGTGGCTGTGCAGGAAGTTGGAAAATCGATCAATCTGAGCCGGCGTGAGGTAGTTCGGTGTGCCGCCACCAAAGTGAAGCTGGCGGACTTTGCGCCCGGGTTTGATGCGTGGTAGGAAGAGTGAGATTTCTTTTTCTAACAAATCAAGGTAGTCGTCTGCCTTGTCCTGCTGCGTGGTAATGATCTTGGTGCAACCGCAGAACCAGCAGAGCGAGCGGCAGAAGGGGATGTGGAAGTAGAGCGAGAGGTCGCTGTCTTCAGTCTCCGTCTGAGCAGCGAGTGCCGACTTATCTGTTTCCCCAGAGAAATGAGGTGCTGTCGGGTAGGAGGTGTAGCGCGGCCCGGGCTGGTTATATTTCCGGACGAGGTCTAGATCAGGAATGAGCATGTTCAGCAATCGTGTCGCAGAGAACCTGCATGTTTTCTGGTTTGGCGGAGGGCAGGATGCCGTGGCCGAGGTTGAGGACGTGACCGTGGCGGCCTTTCATTTTTTCTAACAAATGAGTGGTTTCCGCGCGGACGATCTCTGGGGTGGATGAGAGGATGAGAGGATCGAGGTTTCCCTGCACGGCGACGTTTTCCGGCAGGCTATCGTAATAGCTCGGGAGATCGACCGTCCAATCAATGCTCAGCACGCTTGCTCCAGTTCTGACCAGGGCATCTTGGTGGTGTGCCATGCCCTTGGCGAAGATGATGACGGGGAAGCCCGCCGGTAGGGAGTCGGTGATTTTTTTAATCCACTTGAGCGACATCGCCTCATACTGGTGGCTGGGGCAGAAGGCGCCTGCGGAGTCGAAGATCTGCACGGCATCAATGCCGGCGTTGATCTGCATTTTGAATAAGTCGATGACCGCATCGGTCACCTTGTGCATCAGTTTATCAAACACGGCAGGCTCTGAGTAGAAGAGAGACTTGAGTGCGGCGAGATCCTTGAGCGAGCCGCCCTCGGTCATGTAGGCGGCGAGTGTCCAGGGTGAGCCACCGAAGCCTAACATCGCTTTTTCCTCACCGATCTCGCTGCGGGTCATCTTCAGAGCAGCAGGAAGGTAGGCAAGTTTTTCCTCAATGCCTGAGCCGTCTAGGGCGTCGATTTTCTCCTCGGAATCGAGCAGGTAATCCATGCCGATGCCGCCACCTAGAGCCTTGTCGCGGAAATGATATGGCTGTCCGAGTGCTTCGGGGATGATGAGGATATCTGAAAAAATGATGGCGGCATCGAGCGGGAAGCGTTTCAGCGGCTGGAGCGTGACTTGGGTAGCCAGCTCAGGGGTCTGTGCCATTTCGATGAAGCTATATTTCTCCTTTAGGGCACGGTATTCGGGTAGATAACGCCCAGCCTGACGCATCACCCAGACCGGTGTGCGGTCGGTTTTTTCACGGCGGACTGAGGCAAGAAAGCGTTCGCGGGACGTCATGGGTGTGATGTGACAGATTCCCAGTGATTTTCCAGCCTAGATATTATGGAAATTATTATGAAAGTGCGGCAGATTTCCTTGGTCGATTCCACTTGCGTGCCTGCAAAAGCGAGGTTATGCGCACGCATGACTTTACGGTGCCTCAAGTTGACCGTCGTATGCGTGCTAATGATCCCGTTTTTACCCTCTTGTAAAAAGACGGAAAAAATCGTTGTGACTCAGCAGCGGGACTTGGTGATGTTTGATAGCGAGAATGATTCGCTCATAGCATCGATGCCGCCAGAATGGCGACGAGTGCCAGGGACTAAATTCCGCATATTGAATTATAAATTCGGTAAAGATAACGAAGTGGCGGTGGGTCGGGCTAATGGCGGTGCGCTGGCTAACCTGAACCGCTGGCTTAAGCAATTTAACAAGCCTGCACTCGAATCGATCGATGATTTACCGAGGGTTCAAATTCTTGGTCAAGAGGGTGTAATGGTCGCTGCATCGGGAAGATTTGAAGGTGGAATGGGTAAGCCACCGCGCGATGATGCGGGTTTGTTGGGTATTATTTTAGAAACAGGAAGTGGCCTGATTACCGTGAAAATGGTCGGTGATGATGAAGCTGTTGCTGGCGAACGTGAACGGCTGATACAATTCGTAAAGAGTCTCCGGATTCGGGGGCAGGAACCAACTGAGAGCGAGCAGAAACCATCCGAGGCAGGGAAGGCATCATCTGAAGAGAGAGAGGGTATTGCGGCTGTGATTCCAGCCGAGTGGAGTAAGGTTCCTAGCACCCGCTTTAGGATTCTAAATTACCAATTTGATAAGGATGGCGAGGTGTTCGTGGGTCGAGTAGGCGGAAGTGTGCTAGCGAATGTGAATCGTTGGCTAGCTCAGTTTGGAAAATCTCCCTTGGAGACGCTGGATGATCTGGAAAAAGTCGAGGTATCGGGTAAGCAGGCTGTATTAGTGACTGCGAAGGGTAAGTTTGGTGGCGGCATGGGTCGGCCTCCCCGCGAGAATGCGGGACTGGCGGGGATTGTTTTCCAAGAGGGTGACCGGATCATCACGATTAAAATGATAGGTGATGGTGAAGCTGTTGCTGCGGAACGCGAACGACTGATACAATTCGCAAAGAGCCTGCGTATAAGGGAAACTGCTAACTAAATAATTGCTGTGGGAAACCAACCATCACCATCGATTGCTGTGCGTCTGTTCCGGTTTTTTTCCGGATTTGGACTGGCTGTTGCCTGCTTATTGTTACTGCTTGTCCTCACTTGGCTGAGCACACTGGAGCAGCCAGCTAAGGGACTCTATGAAGTCCAGAAAAGGTATTACGATGCGGAAGCGTGGTATGTGATTCCTGATTTAGACTTCCTCTATCTTCCTGATAAGCCATGGCTGCCGTTCATTGGCGGCAAGCAGATTATCATTCCTTTGCCAGGTGCATATCTGGTGAGTGCGATTCTTTTTGTGAACCTTGTCCTTGGAGGTTTGATAAGGATTCGTAAGGGCTGGAGATACAGTGGAGTCATCATCGCGCACTTCAGCATGGTCAGCTTACTGGTAGCGGGTTTTGTTTCCCACCACTACTCAAAGGAGGGAATCATGTTTGTGATGCAGGGTAATGAGTCCGATTACGCGAGGAGCTACTACGACTATACGATTGAGATTTTTGAAATCACGGATGGAGAAATGGGTAAGCCCTACGTGGTGCCAGCCGAGCCGCTTCAGGCTCTGGACAAGGATGACGAACTAACCGTTGAGTTGCCCGAGCTTCCGTTCGATCTTGAGGTGACTGGTTGGGTTGAGAATGCGCAGGTTGTCAAACCCACTGAGGAAAATCCAGAAGCTGTGGACGGGCTGATGCTGAGGGAGTTTGAGCCGATTGATATTCAGGAGGAAAACAGCTCTGGCTGCTACGTGAAGATTATCCCCAAAGAAGGTGAAGCGTCTCCAAGTAATTTGTTGTTAGGTGGTGGTTTCAAAAATCCTGAGGAAAAGCGACCCAATGCATTTACACCCAACACCGAAACCATCACGGCGACTGTGAATGGTAAAATTTACGGTTTCCGTAAAGTCCGAGAGATCTGGCCGATGCCGTTCCGAGTGCACCTGGACGAATCCATCGGGAATTATTATCCGGGAACCATGAAAGCGAGTTTTTTCCAGAGTAAGATCACGCGTCTTGCGGATGATGCTGAGAGCAAATTCACCATCCGGATGAACGAGCCGATGCGTTACGGCGGCTACACACTCTACCAAGCAAGGTGGATTAAGGCTGACCCACCCGTGTCGGGGTTTGCTATCGTTAGAAACCCATCAGACCAGTGGCCGAAGTGGAGTACATACATCGCTTCGTTTGGGCTATTGATTCATTTTGGTATGAAGCTCTTTGGCTTCATTGGTCGCACTGAAAAGAAACCACCATCTCCACAGCAGGCATGAGTCAGGAAGTGAAAAAAGGAAAAGGATCAAAGCTTGGGCGCTGGATTGCGTTCGTGCTCATGCTGGTGTCAATCGGTGGCTATGGGCTCTATACAATGCGTATTAACGTTTCGCAAAAAGAGTCCCACACAGTTGATAGCTATGAGTCATGGGAAGAGGCCGTGGTGGATGTCTCGCGTGATATGGCGATTCAGGATGGGGGGCGCGTTAAGCCGTTTTCTACGTGGGCGGGTTTCACAATGCTGAAGCTCCACGGCGACCGTGACATGAAAATCATTGTCGAGGGTAAGACTGTCAAGTTGAGTGCTGAGGAGGTTTTGTTAGACTGTTTATTTCGTCCGGATTTAGCACGTCAGCTTCCGGTCTTTAGAATTGATGATAAGGAAGTTCTTGCCTCGCTAGCGGTGGGTGATCTGCCTCCCGAGGTCAGAAGAATGGCGGGAATGGCACCTAGCGATAATCATGAGGATCTTGTCAATGAGGTGGTGAAAGGGAAACATCGGCGAGATCGCTACACCTACAACGAGCTGGAACCTATCACACCTATTCTTTTAGCAAGAGCTCAGAAAATTCGCAAAGAACAGCCGGACAAAAATAAGATGACCTCTAACCAGAGGCACACCGTTGATCTTGCTGAGACAGCGTGGCTTTTCATGCAGCTCATTTATCACATGGACTTTGTTCGCGCTGATATCGAGGTGCAGGAAGGAACTCCTGCGATGGACACTGAAAATATGCGGCGCATGAGCTATTGGCTCAAGTCATGGCCAGTGCTCAGAAAAGCGGTGCAGGAAATGAACCCCGATAACGGACAAATGCCACCCAAGCTAATGGCTCTCTTCAGTGATCTTGAGCTACGTGTTCGCCGTGCCTCTGAAGATATTGGTTTCGTGCCGGCATATGATCCAAAAGAGGACGAGTGGCTTGCCATGGGGCAACGGATGACCAAAGTCATTGAAAACGACAGGACATATGCACAGGAGCTGATCGCTGATATGGCAATGCTTGAGGATGCGAACATTGCGCTACGTGAAAAAGGTCAGGGCACGTTTTCCGCCGAGCTGGATGAATGGAAAAAGTCTGTCCACGGGCGCCTTGATGCTAAACTTGTGGCGAAGCTCGGCTCAGAGGTGAAATATGGGAAGTGGAACTATTTTTACAATGCTCTGATTATCTTTCTCATAGCATTTTTCTTTGTCATGTGCAGTTGGCTTTCACCCCGAAGTCTTGGTGCTAAGATTTGTACAAGAATTGCGGCGGTTCTCACGGTAGGAGCACTTTTACTGATGATCGCAGGAATCGTGCACCGCTGCATCATCATGGAGCGTTCACCTGTCGGTAATCTCTACGATACTATTTTATTCATCGGCACTACTGGCGTGCTGGTTTTACTTCTCACAGAACTCATGACCAAACGTATGGTCGCGCTGGGGCTCTCAGTGTTTATGGGTATGGCATGTATGTTCCTTGCTCGTAGATATGAAATGGGTGACGCAAAGGATCACATGGATCCACTTGTAGCGGTGCTGAAGTCTAACTTCTGGCTCTCCACGCACGTGGTTACGGTAACCATCGGTTACATGGGAGGTCTTGCTGCAGCGGGTCTCTCATCAATCTATCTTTTTGCTAGAGTGTTAGGTATTGATGAAGGTGACAAAAAATGGCGACGTGCGATGACCCGTATCGCTTATGGTATGGTCTGCTTTACACTCTTCTTTAGCCTGATTGGAACCGTTCTAGGAGGAATTTGGGCGAATGATTCCTGGGGTCGCTTCTGGGGATGGGACCCGAAGGAAAACGGAGCTCTGATGATTGTGCTCTGGTGCCTCGTGATCCTGCACGCGCGTCTAGCTGGCTATCTGCGTGAGTGGGGGATCCACATTGCGGCGGTATTTGGAGCGACGATTGTTGCTTTCTCATGGTGGCACGTAAACTCACTGGGAACTGGTTTGCACTCCTACGGATTCATTGATGGCCTAGGTGCCATCTGGTGGTTCTACAGACTGATGTGGGGGATTTGTATCATGGGATTCATCGCGGCATTCGTTACCAGAAAGCCACGGTCTCCAAAAGCAATTGCTAAGCCACCAAGTTTGTCATCAGATAAATTGAATGCTGAGGCCAGCCAGTAGTTTTCTAAATTGATCGTCCTGCGGTTGCTAGGCTGGCGATGTTAGACCAGCTGCTCTGCAATACTATCCACCAGCAATCTGCCTTCATTAATCAGGCGTAAGTTTCCATTGGAAATCTCAGCAAGTTGGTTATCGATAAGCTGATGGACACTACTTTCGGGAGACTCCGAGAGATATTTTTCCGGTATGCCTGAAGATGTGCGTAACAGTAGTGCGATGCGCTCAATGCGGTAGGCTTCTGCATCGATATTTTCTTCCTCGGATTTGGCGTGGCCAACGGTCTGAATGGCGTGGATGTAGTTAGCTGTGTCGGGGATATTCTTCCATCGTCTACCGTCTATCGTGGAAACAGCAGATGGCCCTAGTCCGAGGTAGTCGTCACCTTGCCAGTAGGCCCGATTGTGCAATGACTCTTTATCGGGGCGAGCATAGTTCGATGTTTCGTAGTGATGAAATCCTGCACCTGTTAGTTTGTCGTGGGCGAGGTTAAACATTTCGGCATTGAGGGCTTCATTCTCGTGATGGCGTAACTTATCAAAGAAGGGTGTATCCTCCTCGTAGGTGAGATTGTAGGCGGAAATATGGTCGGGGCTTAGGGAAACGGCTGTGTCCAGCGAGTGTTCCCAATCGCTCAAACTTTGCCCGGGAATGGAGAACATGAGATCGATGTTCACCTCTTCCATGCCGGTATCCTGAAGGATCCTAACGGATTCGCGGGCTTCGTCGGGGCTGTGTTCGCGACCCAGGGTTTTCAATACGTGGGCATTGAATGACTGGATGCCGAGGGAGATGCGGTTTACGCCGAGATCCTTGAAGAGTTTGGCCTTGCTGGTTCCGAACGTGGCGGGGTTTGCCTCTAAGGTGACGTGAGTGTTTTCTAACGAAAGCTCGGCATGTAAGCCTTCAAACAGTTCTGTGAGATGTTTTGGCGAAAGCATCGAGGGCGTTCCGCCGCCTAGATAAAGTGTGTTTATTTGGGCGAGGCGACCGGAGGTCGCCGCCACGTTGGCTTCGTGCAGAATGGCTTCGATGAATGCGCTTTTGTCTGCGTCGCCTGGCGTATGCTTATAAAACGAGCAGTAGGGGCATATCCGGTGGCAGAACGGAATGTGGATGTAGAGGATCATTTGGAGTTGCTAGTCATCAGTTCCCAGTTGACAGCAAGAATGATAGCGCTGGTAACTGATCACTTGTAAATGGCAACTGCCCAGCAGGGGCTAGATCGTCATTGAGGAAAATCCTCCATCGACCACGATTTCTGTGCCCGTGATAAATGAGCCAGATTTATTGGATGCAAGCATGAGCGTCGCGCCGGTCAATTCATCGGCAGTGCCGAATCGAGACATGGGTGTGTGGCGCAGGATTTCAAGAGCTCTTGTTTCATCACCTTGGCGGGATGCTTCAGCGGAGGGAAAGAAACCTGGAACGAGTGTATTGACACGGATGTCGTGTTCAGCCCACTCACGCGCGAGATTTTTAGAAAGATTATGCACCGCGGCTTTCGCAGCTGAATATGCAAAAATACCCGAAACAGGCATGGTTCCAGCCATTGAACCCATGTTGATGATGCTGCAGGGTTCATGATGGTCGATGAAAAATTGACCGAAGATCTGACAGGCGCGAAATACGCTCTTAAAGTTGACATCCATCAAACGGGTAAGTTCTTCCTCCTTGATGTCTAGGAATGGTGTGCCTGCTCCGACTCCGGCACCATTGACAAGAACGTCTACTTTTCCTGAACGAATGAGGACAGCAGAGAGAAGATCATCAATATCCTGCCGATTCGATACATCCGCCTTGTGGAACCAAGATGTTCCACCGAAAGCATCGATAGCTGCAAGTTTGTCGATAGCGTTTTCGGGATTTCGCCCGACGAGGATGACTTCCGCACCAGCTTTTGCCAGAGCTATACCCATGGTGCCGCAAAGATTGCCTGTTCCACCAATCACGACAGCAACTTGGCCTGTGAGATCAAAGATATTTTGTGCTGAATTCATATGAATGTGATGAGTTAGATGATGGTTTAGTATCAGATTAGATCTTTTTCCTGATCATTGCGTTTTGACGAAGTCGTTTCATCCAGCGATCATGTTTGGCTTTGTTTTTACGTGCGCGAACACGGCCTTCGATTGCTTTGCGTACTTTGCTCAAAGGTGGCGTTGGACCGTAGTGCTTTTTATCAAGACGTACGATGGTGTATCCTCGGCCATCTTCGAGGGGGCCAAGAATTTTTCCCTTAGGAGTTTCCATCATTATGGCAGCGAATGCAGGTGAAAGGTCGGTGCGCTTGGTTTTTTCAACCTTACCGCCTTCAGTTGCATAGGCATCTTGGGAGTGTTCTTTGGCAAGTGCTTCGAAGTCGGCTCCATTTTTCAACTCCTTCACCAGTCTTTCGGCAAGCTGGAGTTGGGTTTTAGCGTTGATCAGTGGATTTGCGGGGTCGCCTTTTGGTATGTAAATTTTGTGAAACTCAATGGCGTCACCCGTGATGTCGCGCATTTTGATCCGATTCTTATTGAATTCAGCTTTAACTTCGTTTGGTAAAGGTGGAATGGCATTGCGGAATTGCTGCGCACGCATCGCTTGTACAATGAGCTTTTTTTCTGTTTCCCGGCGGTGCTGTTGAAGTGTTACCCCAGACTCTTTGAGTGACTTATTAAACTCTTTGCGGTTGTTGTTATAGAGTTCGCGGATTTGGCGTGTGATTTCCTTGTCAATAGCATGGGACGGAATGTTTCCTTTCATGTTTCTGTTAAACTCGGATAGAATGAGTTCTCGCTCGATGAGGTTATCGAGAATTTCATTACGAGCCTTTTTGAGAAGACTGTAATACTGAGAATCTTTGCGCGGCATTTGTGCGCTTAGCTGCTCTCGATAGGGAGCGAGGTGGAAATTGACCTCGTTTGTAGTGATCACCTTGCCATTGACTGTGGCCGCTATGCCAGTGACTACATTAGCGTGAGATGCCGACGTTAAGCAGATGCTGGCGGCGATTAAGAGGAGTAGGAATGCGCTACGGTTCATGAGAAGTAAATCAAATCTTGGTTGGGGTGTATCAGACTGGGAAATTAATTGAAGGGTGAATTTCAGAGTCTAGGTGTCTATTTGGTCAAAAAGTTCGGAGTAAATTGAGAGTTTCATCTAATTTTTTCTCGGGTTCTTGCTCTGTCAAACGGGGAAATCGCTTTTTAGAGAGAAAGATATACTCTCCATTGCGAGTTATCATCAGCCGTTGTTCTCGAATTTCTATACTGCTGATGGCTAAACTAGCAGCAACAAGTTTGATTTCTGTGACTTTGAGCAAGTGTTGCACCGGAGCAGGCGGTTTGCCGAAGCGGTCTATCCAGCGAGTTTGTAATCCTTTGAATTCCTTGATGGAGATCAGTTCGGCAAGTTCTTTGTAGGCGGATATTCTCAGTCTTGCCTCAGGCATGTAGGCCGATGGGATATAGGCGGCTAAGTTCGTCGATATGTCGAGCGGGCTCTCAGCTTCGTTAAAATAGAGAAAGTCCGCGCGCACGGTGACATCGATACGCTGATTAGATTTTCCGTCTCGGAGTCGGTCGACTGATTGACGTAGTAGCTGGCAATACAGATCAAATCCTACTGCCGCGATATGGCCGGACTGTTTGGTGCCAAGAAGATTTCCTGCGCCACGAATTTCGAGGTCGCGCATTGCGATTTTGAATCCTGAGCCCAAGGCGGTGTATTGGCGGATGGCATTGATTCGTTTGCGCGCGTCTCCGTGGAGAAGATCCCTGGGTAGCATCAGAATGGCATAGGCTTGTCCACCGGCGCGGCCCACACGACCTCTAAGCTGGTAGAGATCAGCGAGGCCAAAGCGATCTGCTCGGTCGATAATGATGGTGTTAGCATTAGGGATGTCGATGCCGCTCTCGATGATTGTTGTAGCTAATAAGATATCAGCATCTCCCTGCACGAAGGTGCGCATAACGACCTCCAACTCGTCTTTTTCCATTTGACCGTGGCCTACTACGATGCTGGCACGTGGAACAAGGTCGCGTAGTTTTTTTCTAACAAGATCGATGCTTTTTACACGGTTGTGCAGGAAGAAGACCTGACCTCCGCGCTTAAGCTCTCTGGTAATAGCATCACGAATTACTCGTTCATCGTAGCCATGGATAGAAGTATTGATCGGCACCTTACCTGGAAGTGGTGTGTCGATCGTAGACATGTCCCGTGCTCCCATAAGTGATAGATACAGTGTGCGAGGAATTGGGGTAGCCGATAGTGTTAGCACATCAATATTGCGGAACATGTCTTTGAAGCGTTCCTTATGCTTTACCCCAAAGCGTTGCTCTTCATCTACAATGGCAACGCCTAGGTCTTTGAATGATACATCTGCCGACAGTAATCGATGCGTACCGATGACTATATCGACTGCGCCCTCTGCCAGTCCTTTGATTGTCTCCCTGACTTCTTTGGCGGTTCTGAATCGATTCAGTAATTCGATGCGTATTGGGTAGTCGCTCATACGTTCCCGAAAAGTACGCCAGTGCTGCTCGGCGAGTACTGTGGTGGGCACTAGTATGGCTGCTTGTTTTCCGCCTGTGACCGCTTTGAAGGCAGCACGAATCGCAACTTCTGTCTTGCCGAAGCCGACATCACCACAGATCAATCGATCCATGGGTTTTTCTGATTCCATATCATGCTTCACGTCTTCAATGGCGTCCGCCTGGCCGGCAGTGAGTGTGTGGTGAAAGGAGTTTTCAAACTCCCACATCCAGCGTGTGTCGGGAGGGTGTGGGTAGCCTGACATCGTTTGCCGCTCAGCCTGCATTTGCAGGAGTTTAGCGGCGTAATCCATGATGGATTTTTCAGCAGAGCTGCGTGCTTTACTCCAAGCGGTCGTGCCAAGTTTGGTTAGATCCGGGTCTTTGCCGCCAAGCCCAACATACTTTGAGAGTAAGTGAGAGTGATCAAGCGGAACGCTAAGGACTGCACCATCACGGAATCCAATGTGGATTTCTTCGAGACCATCCTCGTTAGTTTCAATGCCTTCGAATCTGCCAATACCATATTCTGCGTGAACGACTAGATCATCATGATCAATGTCTTCAAGGGCAGTTTGGGCGCGTGCTCGACGCTGGTGATCGATGGCGCTCGTTCGCCGTCTTGTTTGTGGCGTTTGATATCGTCCAAATAATTCTGCTGAGGAAATGAAAGCAAGCTTGGCGGCAGGAACCGTAAAGCCCTGGATAAGTTCACCTGAGAGAGCGTTAACTTGATCAGAATCAAAAAAATTCTCATCCACCAACTCAAGAAATCTTGCTTTTTCTCCGCGATTTGAAAATGTTAGAAATACTTGCCATTTATCTGTGTTCCAGTCTGCGATTTGCTGAAAAAATCGATGCCGGCGGGTTTCATTGAGGATGAAATCACCGGCGTCATAGGCTCCAAGAGGGCTGCCTGCGCAGAGTGGTTCTATCGATGCGTCGCTACCAGGTGAGGTTATTCCGTGTGGATTTCCTGATATTTTACCATCTTCGCCGAGTAATGAGAGTAGGCGGTCACTTGGCGTCATATAATCTTGAAACACCGCGTTAGTGGCTATTTCAGATAGGATTATTTCAGCTGTATTAATTCGGTTGTTAGATATTTGCGAATCAACATCAAATTCTCTTAACGACTCGATTTCAGTATCAAAAAATTCCATTCTTAGCGGTGCTGTACCGTGCCACGAAAACACATCAATGATACCGCCTCGCTGTGCAAATTGCCCCTGTGAATGAACTT
Source organism: Akkermansiaceae bacterium (assembly GCA_045106535.1). Taxonomy (GTDB): domain Bacteria; phylum Verrucomicrobiota; class Verrucomicrobiia; order Verrucomicrobiales; family Akkermansiaceae; genus Oceaniferula. Next base: position 14,227 of record JBGCEU010000033.1, read on the forward strand.
GCATTACCTTTTCATATCCATGCGCCAGCAAAGATTTTTCGAATGCACTCAGATCAAGCTCATCTCCCACCGCTACTTTTTGTGCTGCTGAGCGAAGTGACTCCGGCGATGCACATTGATCTTTAAGCGCGTCCGGAGAGAGAACCACCACTTCATTTTTTTTGCCAGAAGGCGGCTTGCTAAGCAAATGCATCACCGACTGTCTTTCTGCAATCGTTTCAGGTGCGGTGATTGTTTGATCACCAATTTTTTCAGGTAAATCCGGGAAGGCTAGGGGGCGGATATTCCAAAGTTCAAGTTCGGAGCACACCCGATCTCGCACTCTAGGATTGGCGTGACTGATCCAGAGCCTATTTCTCTTTTCCATTGAATGTGCGCACAAAGCGGCGATGTAGGCTAGTGCAGCATCATCGATCGGTTCGAATGTAACCAGATTGTCTCCACGTACAAACGCCTCCAGCCGATCTTTGATCGGCGGAGTTGTTTGAGCCTCGATGATTCCAGGTATTTTGGGGTTCGCCGAGGGGTTGGAAGATGGAGTCGACTTAGACACCAGAGTGTTATGCATACGGCCATTTTTAGTTTGGCGCAAGCTGTATGCATTGGTGACTTACAAAGAAATGTTCGGAATAGTTAAGAAATCGAAAATTTTTCAATTCCTCCCTTTTGTTTTCTCTCCAGTTAGGGTATTACAATTCCCATGAAATGGGGATTTATTAAATGGACGAGTTTACTCACATTACCGCTGCTCACTATTATTTTTTCAGCGTGCTCTCCCTCCTCCTCGAGTGTTTATAACAAAGACAGATCTTCAGCGTCTTCTCCATATGGAGCTACTGCAGCGCGCGGCCAGGGTTACCGTCCCGTTCCTGCCACCCCAGCGAAGACGCCATCTCAATTGTATAAGGAGGCGAATGTAAAACAGGATATTATCCCACGTGGTCGCCATGCACGGAAGTACAGACGAGCCATGCGCCCGCGCTATATTACTATTCATAGTACTCAGAATTACTCTAGCAGCGCAGATGCATGGCGTCACTCGCTCGCGCTAAAAAACGGAAAGCTCCGAGCTCGGAAGCGAAAAGGCGGTAATCGTATCGGATATCTAGTTTGGCACTTCACCATTGACCAGCACCGTGCTGTGCAGCATCTGCCAACGAATGAACAGGGTGAGCATGCTGACTTCGATGGACCAGGTAACAACTACTCTATTGGCCTCGAAATGTGCGAGAATAGGGGTAATAGCCGATCTGCGACCATTGAGCGTACAGCAAAGCTTGCGGCCTATTTGATGCATAAGTACAAGATACCTCTCAGGAAAGTTGTGCCACATTACCATTGGCCACGGAAGGGGCTCAGTAAGCCACATAAGAATTGCCCTCATTATTTGTTAGATAATGGACATCCGGGTGCCAAATGGCAGTGGTTTCTCGCCAAGGTCAACAAGCACTATAAGTCGATCACTACTCCGAGCAGGTCTTCCTCGCCTTACGCTACACCAGTCGCTACTGCAGTATCAACACAGCGAACGGTGAGTGCCCCGCCTCGTGCCAGAACCACGGCTCCCGCTCCTCGCGCGGCTAAACCTAAGCCTCGCCCAGCGCCCAAACCAAAAACGCGCTACCACACCGTCAGACGGGGTGATACGCTTTATGGTATTGCGCGCAAATACAAGACCAGTGTTACTGCTCTCAAGTCTAGAAATGGGCTTCGTAGTAACACCATTGGTATCGGCAAACGTCTTCGTTTGCCCTAACGCGAGCCTTCTGATAACTGGCTCCTAAAATGTCTGACGTATGGTACCAGTGTGACCGTTGCACCGCGTGTTGTAAGTGGCCCGGTGATGTGCGTGTGGAGGATGATGAGATCGAAGACATAGCTTCGTTCTTGGGAATGGATACCCAAGGCTTCATCGACAAATATACTCGACTGCGTATGAACCGAAATGGCTTGTCTCTCATCGAAAAAGACAACCACGAGTGCATTATGCTCGAGGGAGAAAATTGCCGAATCAATCCCGTTAAACCAGAGCAATGTAGAGGGTTTCCTAACAAATGGAATTTCCCCGGCTGGCAACAGGTCTGTCAAGCGAAGGCAATCCCGATGGAGAAGGCAAAGCGAATGGGATTGGTTGAGTAAGCCTATGCCACGGTTATGGCTCACTGAGTATCACGTTTTGACTAATCACCAGTAAAGCGAATTTTCTCAAACGGGATTGTGTGTTCGACACGCTGATTGCCGGCTATATCCCAGATTTCGGCTTTAACATGGGGTGTTTCTGCGGAGAAATCGATGGTTAGTAAGCCAAAGTGGTTTTCCATAATCGGGCCTTCGATTCTATTTTTGTTGGGTGTGGCGAAGTGCCATTTTCTGGATAGGCCACTGGCTGTGATGTCGTAAATTGGATAGCTGTGGGGATTCTTGAATTGAGAGATTTCTGCATAATGTACATCACCACTGATTGTCACCAGATGGTTTGCTTTTGTTTTTTTAACCAATTTAACAAATTTTTCCTGCTCGTGTGGAAAATTAGCCCATGCTTCATATCCGTTAGCCTCGATGCCGAACTGCGTGCCGGTTGCTACGATTCTGAAATCTGCAGGTTTTAATAGTTGTTGCTCAAGCCATTGCCATTGTTTTATTCCAAGCAGAGTATGGGATGTCTCGGTGTGTGGCTCATAATCCCAGCGATAGAATGACTTCTTTTTGTTAGTCGTGTTCCGCTTCAGGTCATCCCTAAATGTGCGACCGTCTAAGAGGATTAGCTGCAATGTTTTACTTCCAACTCGTCGAAAAATTGATGTGTAGATTCCTTCGTGTTCATATCTGCTAGATCCTTTGGGCTCTTCAAAAAAATCGAGAAAGACTTTTTTGGATTCCGCTTTTTGTGGATAGTTCTTTCCCGCATCGTTTTGGCCGTAGTCATGATCATCCCAAGTGGCGGCAATTTCCATGTTCGCTTTCAGTGCCTTGTAGGATGGCTTGTTTCCCAGCTGTTGGTATTTCTGTTTGAGCACATTCATGTCATTCGTGTCGCCATAGATATTGTCACCGAGAAAAACGAATACATCGGGGTCATGGCGTATGACCTCATGAAAGATAGGCAATGGATGACGCTGATCAGCACACGATCCAAACGCTACTTTGTAAACCATTTGTGGGGTGGCTTCGGAGGGGGGCGGGTTCTCTGAGGCTTGGTTGGACTTACATGCAGTCAGATTGAGACAAGCAAAGAAAATAGGTGCTGATAGGGCAAATTGTAATTTCTGCATGGAGGAGTAATAGATGTTCAAGTTTGGCGCGAACTTTATGTGATGAGCTCTTTTAAAACACTTTCGATTTCTTGGTGTTTGCCTTCATCTAACACTTTTTCGCCGTCTGGCCAAGTGACGTAGATCGTGTCCATGGCCGCGCCTTTCTCTGTACAAATTCGTGCATGCACAGTGGCTAAGCCAATTTTGTCTATGGTAAGAAAGAGGTCGTGCAAAAGCCCAATGCGGTCGAGTGCCTGTATGTCGATCGCCGTGCAAGTTGGGCTGAGTTCATTGGTAACGTGAACTCTCGTGGGAAAGGGGATACCTTCATCTGCCTTATCCGTACGCAACAGGTTGGTTTTTGGCTTAAGGAATTTTTCCGGGTGGTAGTCTTTGTGTGGGTCTGGATCTTGATTGATATCACGAAATGTTTCTAAAACACGTGTGCGATCGCGCTCAGAAGTCACTGGCTCATGATCCATCGTGCAAACTTGGAATAGATCACAAACGATACCGTCGGTTCGGGTATACACATCTGAACTAATGATGTTGATTTCGTTAGCAGCGAGCGCACAGCAGACTTTTTCAAGTAATAGTGGGCGATTCCATGCGGATACCACAAGCTCAGTATGAGAGCGGTCATCACGGTCAACCCAAGTCATATCACATTCGAATACGCCATCTCCAGAGGCGTGATCTCTCTTGAGGAATGCTTGCACAGACTTGATGTGTTTGGTTATGTTACCGGGCTCTCTAAAACGGAAGTAGGTGTCGGGCATTCTGTCAAAATGCTGTTCCATTTGATCGTGGTAGCTTGGCGCGAGGGCTTTCCGGCAGCGTTCCAATAAATCGTCTTTGTGCTCGAGCGCAGATGATTGGAAATGTTCTTTCCCCTTTTTCAGCCATAGTCTTGTAGAGCGATATAGCTGTAGCATCAGAGTCTCTTTCCAAGGTGACCATGCTTCGTCGTTTGTCCCATTAGAATCAGCCCAGGTAAAAAGTAGCAGAGCATCCAAGTTTCGCTTGTCCTTCATGATGAGGGCGAATTCTTCAATGACGGAAATATCTTCCAAGTTCCGGCTCGTGGCATAACGCCAGAAAGTTAGATGGTGATCCACAAGGAACATAATGAGCCGCCGTCGACCACCCCTGATTTGAAGTCGGCGGCAGACTCTGTCGGCCAGCATGGTGGAGCCATCGATATGCTCGCGTACGTTTTCAGCTCGTCCTGAATCATGAAGAATTAATGAGAGGTAAAGTGCGTAGGGATCTTGAATCTCACGCAGGAGCTTACGGAATAATCTCTTACCGTGATCCTTTTCCTCATGATCGTCGTACAGACTATCAAGCTGATCAATGCACCGAAGTGTATGCTCGTCCGCAGTGTAGCGATGAAAGAATTCATGCTGAACGAGACAATCCATGGCGCCGAATTCGGGTAAATAGTAATCAAGCACCTTGGTGCGGTGCATAAGTCTGAGAATTCGCCCAACCTCTCCTTTGCGCTCAAGAATTGCTCTGAATGTTTCCCGGTTTGATGCGCTGTATCGAAATGCCCGGTCGATTTTTTTACTAGCAATGTGGATGTATTTTCTAGCCTGAGGACTTAGTCTGAGCGATCGAAGTTGGCAGTGCTGAAACAGCCGCATTAGCCTGTTTGGGTCTTCTTCGAGCACATTCTTATTCTGCAAAAATATCCTTCCGTTACGCGCTATAAAGCCATCGAACTTTGTAGTTTTCTGCATTTTTTTTGCAAAGGGAATCATGCCTAACAGGCCGCCGGGTCCTTGGTCTTGACGTTTGATTTCGAAATACTCCATCAGCGAAGTGCTGTGGGTGTAAATGGCGCGGGTGTGGCGGTAATAATCCCTCATGAAGGCCTCGCAGCGCCGCAGAATGGTTTTCTGAGGATAGCGGAAATTTGTAGCGACCACTCCCTGAAGGCGTAAGGTCAATGTGTCAGTGCTACGGCCACTCTCGTAGTGCAGTTCATTGCGCACTCTTTGCACGAAATCGTAGCCTTCGTTCAGCTGGCGGCAGGTGCTTTTGGTAATAATTTTTGCCTCAACTAAATCCTCAAGCTTCTTGAAGCCAAGCTTAACACGCGCTACCCAAAGCACATTCTGATAATCGCGTAATCCTCCGCAGCTTTCTTTTACATGCGGTTCTTGCAGGAAAACTGTGTGTGAATACTTTCCGTGGCGATGGCGTAGATCCTGACGGCGGAGATCGAGGAATGCTTCCTGGCCTTTTTTTACACACTCTTTGTCAAAACGATTGGTAAACGTCGTAAATAATTTGGTGTCGCCCGCTACATAGCGAGCGTCCATCAGTGCCGTCTTATTTTGCTGGTCTTTTTTTGCTTCTGCGATGCATTCCGCGATAGAGCGACTTGCGTGTCCCACCTTGAATCCTGCATCCCAGAGTGTGTAGAGGATTTCTTCAATCGTCGATGAAATAGCCTTGGGTAGCTTGTGTGATGCACGGGGCAGCAAAAACAATAAATCAAGATCTGATCCAGGATTAAGATGGCCTCTACCATAACCGCCTTGAGCAAGGAGCGTGACAGAAGGTTGCGTTCCCTCGTGGCGCCCGATCGCGGCCTCGAACATTACCCAGAGCACTGCGTCTAACAGGCCGGCGCGCGCGGAGGCTACCTCTAATCCTCCAGCTCCAGCACGGTGTTTTTCAAGTATCTTTGCTTCCTCAGCCTTGATGAAGCGCATCACCATCTGAGCGCTCTCTGCAGGAGTGAGATGTCCCTTGGCGATAGCTTGCAGTTCGCGTTTTGCAGATTTCTGGATTGTTGTAGATGCCATGTCTTGGTGGATGAGTTACCGAAGTTATGAATCTTATATACCATGCGCGGAGTGACACACGTAATTTTTTACTTAGGAATGTCATTCCTTCTGCGTTACAAAGAGGGATGAGAAACGTGAATAAGCTTAACCGCGTATTGTTACTGGCCTTGGTGTTACTGGCTGGTGTTGCAATGGCACGATTCATAGTGCCGGGAAAAAGTGAGCGCCAGATTGCGGTCGGTTCGCTCGCAGGGCTGCCCATTCAGATGCAGCGAACTTTTACCGATCAGGGAGAGTTCTCCGCTATTCCTGAACCTGGCTTGTCGGATTGGCTGAGTTCACATGAGGAAAAAGGGCAAACATACAAACAGTTTTTAAACTCGCGTCCTAACATTCCGCGTGGTGCCCGCAGGAAGCTCTACATTATGCCGCTTGGGAAATTTGATCAGAGTAAAGCGCCATCAATCGAATTACTCAGGCAATACACGGCGGCATACTATTACCCGATGCAAGTGGTTTTGCTGCCATCAATCGAACTCGCGAATATTCGTTCCAGAAATAATGGTGGCAAACGGCAATTATTGACTACAGATGTGCTCGATGCGCTGCAGAGACGATTGCCAGCAGATGCTTACTCAATGCTAGGGCTAACAATGACCGATCTTTATGCAGGTGAAGGGTGGAATTTTGTATTTGGTCAAGCTCGACTGAGGGCTCGTGTGGGGGTGTTTAGTTTCGCGCGTTACCACCCCTCATTTCATGGTAGTGAGGTGGAGGATCAGGAGACGGTGAAGCGGCTTATTCTTAAACGTGCCGCCAAAGTGCTAACTCATGAGACAGGCCATATGTTTGGTGTGAAGCACTGTGTGCATTACCACTGCAATATGAACGGTGCGAATCATCTACAGGAAGCGGATGCGAGCCCTATGCATCTGTGCCCAGTCTGTTTGAGGAAAATGCATCACGCAATACGGTTCGACCCTGTAGCGAGATATAAAAAATTACTTCTCTTCTACAAAAAGCACGAACTGAAGGAGGAGGCCCTGTGGATGGAAAAAAGGATCAAGCAGATTGAACAATAGCTTGATGATCAGGCTTGCTTTTTGCCTTCGCTAAGAAATTTTCTCACATCATTTAGGCTGCGGGTGTTAAGTACATCCTCTGCCCTAAGCCAGCCTTTGCGAGCCAGACGCACGCCGAATGCTAGGAACTGTAGGTGCTCGGTGGCGTGGGCGTCGGGGTTGACCGATGTTAGCACGCCCTTGTCTCGTGCCCGGTGCCAGTGGCGCCAGTCCATATCGAGCCGGCGAGGGTTGCAGTTGAGTTCGATGATAGTTCCGGTGGCTGCTGCACAGTCGAGGATCTTTTCCATGTCCAGCTCGTAGCCTTTTCGTTTCAGTAAAATTCTGCCTGTTAGGTGTCCGATCATCGTGACGTGAGGATTCTCCATCGCTTTGATGATTCTGGCGGTTTGTTCTTTCTCCGGCAGCTGGAACGAACCGTGAATGGATGCCACACAGTAATCTAGTTGGTCTAACAAATCGTCCTCGAAGTCGAGTGTGCCATCCTTGAGGATGTCTACTTCTGTTCCTGAGAAAACTTGGAAGTCGTCCCACTTTTCATTCAGTTTGCTGATGGCATCGATCTGCTTGAGTAATCGATCCGGATACAAGCCTCTTGCCTGAAACTGAGATTTTGAGTGGTCGGCGATACCCAGATACTGGAGTCCTAAGTCGCGCGCGGCTTCCGCCATTTCCTCGAGTGTGTTTTTACCATCTGACTCCGTGGTGTGGTTATGAAAAGTGCCGCGTAGGTTCTCCAGCTCGATGAGCCGGGGCAGGGAACCCTCGTCCGCCGACTCGATCTCGCCACGGTTCTCACGCAGCTCGGGCGGGATGCGCTCCAGCTCAAGCGCGTGGTAGATTTCGCCCTCGTCATTGATTTGAGGCGCCGCCGGAGTTGATTTGTCCTTGGGCGTGAAACCATACTCATTGAGCGACCAGCCGTATTTAAGTGCGCGGGAGCGGAGTGCTACGTTGTGTTCCTTGCTGCCGGAGAAATACTGCAGGGCGAAGGGGAACTGCTCATTGGAGACGGCTCTTAGGTCGCACTGGAGGCCGTTTTCAAGTCGGATCGATGCCTTGGTGTCGCCCTGCGCAATCACCGAGTGGACTTCCGGCAGTTCGGCAAAAAATTTTGTCAGCTTGGCAGGGGAGGCGGTTGCGACGAGGAAGTCGAGGTCGTGCAGGATCTCCTTGCTGCGGCGGTAGGAACCCGCGATCTCGGCGCGTAGAGTGTCGGGGTGCTGTTTCAGTGTTTCCAGCAAGGTCTCGGCAATTGGAGCCACGTCTCCGAGTAAAAAGAGATCCGCAAATTGCTCCTTAAGCTCAATAGATTCGATGAGCTTTTCGATGGATTTTTTTCCAAATCCTGGAAGCGATGCCGCGCTGCCATCCTCGCAGGCTTTCTTTAGCGCATCGATCGAGTCGACCCCTAGCTTGTCATAGAGTGCCCGCACTTTCTTAGGGCCAAGCCCCTGAATGCCAAATAGATCAAATAGCCCCTCGGGAAATTCGGCACGAAGGTTCTGGTGAAATTCGAGTTTCCCGGTTGAGGCAAGCTCGTGGAGTTTTTCCTGAAGCGCTTTCCCGATGCCTTTGATGTCACCAAGATTGTTTGCCGCTGCCATGGCGACGATTTCACCTTGGAAATTACGTACCGTTTCCGCGCCGTTGCGATAGGCGCGCGTTTTGAAAGGGTTCTCACCCTTGATTTCTAACAGTAATGCGATCTCGTCGAGCGCCGACGCCAGATCATCTCGTGACACAGCCATTTTTTTATCGGGGGCGTAATGTGAGGCTTTCAGGATTAAAGTGATCCTTCGGAGAGAATAGCCATCCGGGGTTACGGTTCACTACTTCGTAGCCTGTGAGCATAAATTCAGGAAGGAACTGGTTCGAGTTTACTTCGTAAACGGTGGAGCCAGTGTAGTATCCGTAGATCTTGTATTCGTAATTTTGGTCAAAACCGTAGCTTTGACCGGGAGGGCCGACCTCTGGCAGACGGTCCGGGTTTCTTTTCTGGCTCTCATTGAAGATGACCAGCTTGGCTTTGTTAGCGCTTTGGCGTGGCTGACGCAGATAGCCCCAGAAGCGTGTTTTCTTGATGTAATAACGCCGACCATAAAAGAAATTCCCTGTTGGCTCGCTGGCGATTCTTGCCGCGCGCTCAACGGAACTTGGGCCTCCCATGTTAGGCGGGCCGTAGACGACACCCGATGATGAAACACCGTTAGAGCAGGAACTCGCTAGTAACGCGACTGCGAGTGGCAGAAAAATGAAGAGTAGCTTGCGCATGGCGATATCTTCCGTGAGATAGGCGATGAGGTCAAGGCAGCTTACAGGTCGCTATAAGGCATTTTGTAAATCTGCTCGCCTTGGCTAAGGTCTCCGGTCTGGTATCCATGCATGAACCAGCGGCGGCGTTGCTTTGAGGTGCCGTGGGTAAAGGACTCTGGGTGTATGTGCCCGCCAGCCTGTTCCTGTAATCGATCATCGCCAATGGCCTCCGCAGCTTCCAGGGCCTCGCTGATGTCTCCTTTTTCAAGAAACTTGAATTGCGCCTGACCATGATGGGCAAATACACCAGCGAGGAAGTCAGCGTGAAGCTCAAGCCTGACCGAGAGTTGATTGTAATCTGCCTTGGATAATTTGCCCTGCTGGCTGTGCACATAGTCCGTGCGCTTCATGATTTTCTGAATGTGATGGCCTACTTCGTGAGCAATCACGTAGGCCTCTGCAAAGTCGCCCTTAGCACCAAACTGCTTCTT
>JBGCEU010000034.1:0-9704 GCA_045106535.1 Akkermansiaceae bacterium
CCGTGCTTTTTACTGGCTCGGTTAAAGATGGAAGAGTCTTTTCCTGCCGCATTTTCACACTGACCGTCTTGTGTTCAGACTGCTGTGTGAGCGCCTTGCGTAACGGTGCCAAATCGTGCTGAGCACTTGCGATCTGAAGCAGAGAAAATAAAGTCGAAATAGATATTAGCCGGAACATGCTCTTAGAATTACTGCGAAAGGGCTCATTCATCAACCGATATCCGAGCTGAACTTGGTGTTGCGCGCTGGGCTAGGCCACGTAGAATCCGCGCGTGTTTCGAAAATGGATACCCTCTGTGTTGATAGTCGCCCTGTTGGTGATTTCCATCGCTGGGGTAATGCGGCTTCATATGCAGACGGATATTCTTGGCGTGCTTCCCGAGGACATGCCACCGATCAAGGCTCTGAAGGACTACCGAGATCATTTTGCGCAAGACCAGCAGCTCATCCTTCTGCTCGACGGAGGCGACGAGGAATTTGCTCAAGAAGACGCTGCTGACCTAGCAATCTACATGCGTGAGCATCTGCAAGGTGTGGAGGTGAATTACCAATCGGCATTCGAAGAGAACCCACATCTTTTTGCTAAATCCGTGGCGCGAATTTGGAGCTATGCGCCACCAGAGGAAATAGAGGTGTTAGAAAAGAAGCTTTCTTCAGAGAGCTCACTTCAAGCGCACCTTGAAGAGGTCAAAGAAGGACTTCGCCATGCGATTGATCAAGAACAGTCGGTGGTCAGATCTTATGACCCACTTGGCTTCCTCAACCACTCTGGCCTGCAAGGGCTGATGGATAACGATGCAAGTTTCGAGAGTGACGACGGTATGCTAAGGCTGATTCTTGTTCATCGGACTACCGAGTTTGATGGAGGCTATGAGGAAAATGACCAGTGGATTACTGAGATACGCTCCGTGGTAGAAGAGTGGCTTGAGCGTGAGGAATACGATGTCCAACTTACGATGACAGGAGGCCCTGTGTTCGATGCCGAGATCGGCCAGAGTATGGAAAAGGACATGAGCGGGACGGTCATGATTACATCCATCCTCGTGGGAGGCCTGTTTCTCTTGTTTCAAAAAAACCCACTACAGCTGCTGCTGATAGCTCTCACTCTCGGGCTGACGTTTCTAATCACACTGGGTATCGGCGGGTGGCTATTCGACACCCTCAATCTTGTCAGCGTGGGTTTTGCCGCCATCCTGTTAGGCTTGGTCATCGATTACGCCGTCGTCATCCTACGTGAGTCGACTGGTAATGCCTCATCGGCAAAAGAAATCCGCCGAACCATCGCACCTAGTATTCTCTGGGCTGCCATGAGCACGTCGTTTGTCTTTGGCTCGCTCACGCTGAGTACTTTTACAGGAGTCAGGCAGCTGGGTGCCCTAATCGCCATTGGGCTCGTGGCAGGCGCACTAACGACACTCATTATAGTTCCTAAATTCATGGCGAGATTCCCAAGTAAGACCCGGCCAATAAATGGCTGGAGTCCATTTCAGCGCCCAGCTGTCGCCGCCATTATTCCAGTTACCTTGGTTCTCCTTGCTTCATTTATTTTTATGGTGAAGGGAAGCCCGAGGGTCAACTTCGACCTCTCGATGGTTGAACCCGAAACAAGCGAGGCGGCATCTGCTTTTGAGACCATGCAGGAGCGATTCAGTTCATGGTCTGAGAATAACACACTTCTTGTTTCTTCCTCCAAGTCTGTTGAGAAACTTCAGAGCAATGCGCGTGACGCAGCGGATATCCTATCAGGTAAAAAATCAGACGGATCGATTAGCCAATACTCTTGGCCATATACCCTCATCCCCAATCCTGAGGCATATCAAAAGAATCATGCACGACTCAGAAAACTCGCAGCGGCGAAGCAGCAGTATATCGATACAGCAAATAAATCAGGCTTCAGCGAAAAAGGATTAGCTCTCAATACCGCTGTCATGGATGCCTTTCTTGAACATCCTGAAAACTCCAGCCAGCTCGCCGAAAATGTAGCGAGCGACCCCCTAACAGGATCATTTTTTGATCAGGGTAAAAACTCGGATTTCTTGTTCGCAGGCAGAATGAGAACAGCAAAAAAGATGGCTGACCCCAATGAGGATACATGGCTTGGCCTCAAAGAATCCGGGGTGCAGATCACTGGTTGGTCATTGCTTCAGGATATTTTGCTACCCAGAGTCAAAAATGATTTTCTGATGATTTTTATCCCTTGCGCTGTGCTGTTACTAATTGCTCTGCTGGTTGTGTTTAGGTCTTGGAAAGATGCTCTGGTTTCCATCATTGTTCTCGTGTCGGCCTTACTCATTATCAATGGATTTCTTGTCCTAACAGGCCAACAGTGGAATTTCCTAAGTGGCATGGCTATACCACTCATCGTTGGGGCAGGAATCGACTATAGCATCCACCTCATATTTGCGCTGCGACGGCATGAAGGCGACTTTAGCGCGGTATGGCAAAGCGTTGGCAAGGCAATTTGCTTCTGCGGTCTCTCTACCGCCGTCGGGTTTGGGTCACTACTCTTCGCATCTACTGAAGTGCTCCGTAGCATGGGGCAGCTGTGCTGCGCCGGCATCCTGCTGACAATGGCACTAAGCCTGCTGGTAATCCCGGGACTGTGGAAGTGGTGTCACCATCGTAGGCTCAGCAACATCTGATGGCTTGGTAAACGCATACCTAAGCTCCGCAAAAAGCCAGACTTTGATACCGCGGAACATGAGCTTCAAGGTCTGAGGTCCGGGCGTGAAGCTATTGGTAACAAGGTAATTATAATCATGATTACGATCGCCATATGTCCCCGCTGCGATCTTCTTTTTAGCCAACGTTGTGAGGCGCCGATTGTAGAAGCTCATGAACTTTGCGAATGCCGTGCCGATCGGGCCATCGTAAGGCATCTTGGAAAACTCTCCATCCTGATCACCATACACAAGCCGAACAGGGCCAATGAAGTAGGTTGAAATATCTAACAAAAAACCAGCAAACATGAGCTGCGCATCACCCATGTAGTAGTATTTGTCACGGTACAGAGCATTGAACCAATAGAAGTAGCTGCGCTTAAAGTCCTCATTTAACCGAGCAATGTCCTCCTTAACACACTCGCCACTGAAATGGCTGCGGAGCATGGCATAGGATGCGTAGACTGTGTGCGAACAGTAATCCAGCCCCTGACTATAGAGCGGATCCATAAAGCCACATGCGTCACCCGTCATCGACCAGCCATCACCTGCCACCTTCTCACTGTAATAGGAAAGCCCTTTGTAGTAACGGTTATCATTTTCAACCGCCACAGCATTTTCAAACATGATCTTTCCAACCGGGTGCTTCACCACATGGGCTTTCACTCGGTCTGCCATCGATCCATCTTTGGGCGGAGTAAAAATTCTTGTGTCCCAGGTTACGCCCACGCTGACCTCACCGCTATCCAGCGGAATAATCCAGCTCCACCAGCCGTAGCCCATAAGGTGATTCGTGGAGCCACCGCGCTGCGCGATGACCTCAGGGCGCAGGCCTGTCATTTTACTAACAGCCTCCTCTGAGTCTAAATCACAAACATTTTTGAAGCGTGTCCACATTGAGGATACTGGATGTAGATCTGCGATCGACTTCCATGTTTTCATCTTGCGCGCAAAAACGGCAGCCTTTCCCGAGGCATCCACTACCCAACCTGCTGTGACTTGCTTGATCTCTCCATCACTGGACTTAAGTGTGAGTTCATTCTTACCCATTCCATTTAAAGAAAAATCTTTGACGGTAGCAGGTCGAAGAAGCTCACAGCCAATGTTGGTCGCCATTTCCAAAAGATGCTCATCCAGCGTGATACGGTTCAGCTGAAATGTCGGCAAACGACCCTGAAAAGCGGGACCGACCTCAGTGCAGGTGCCTGGGTCGTCATTATTTTCACGGTGAAACCAAAGGCGTAAGCCGTGCTTGGGAACATGCTTGCTAGCAAGATGCCGCCCGACACGCAATACACGTGTCAGGAAACAACCGGCGACTTCTGACGTGCTCTCGCCGACCTTACGGTCGAATTCTTCCGCTTTCTCCACAATCAGCACTCGCAAATCGGGAAAGCGTCGCTTGAGCAAGATTGCCTGCGACGACCCCGAGAATGCTCCTCCCATGATGACAACGTCATAGTCACATGAACGGTCTACTTTTTCCGATACAGGTGCCGGCTTTTCTTTACAACAATTTTGCATGGTTGATTTCCCTCGGTTTCCCGCGTAAGCACTGCGCCAACTACTGATGTTGCCGTTGCCCAATTCGGGTGCTGTATAGATACGTTGATATGGATACAAATCAAGACACTTATCGCACGCGCATGGGGCTTTTTGGTGATCTGCCAACGCGTGCGATGACTTGGGCACTACAAAAATCCCCCAACATGCCGCTCTGGGTAGAGGCATCGCTGTTACATTTCTTCACTTTCATTGTGTTTATGCTAGCGCGGCAGCAGCGCGAATCAATCCGTAGGAACCTGTGCGTGATTCACGATGACCTGGCATTTTTTGAAGGTTACGTCTGGACGTTTCTCGTATTCCGTAACTTCGGCTGGACTTACATCGACAGCTTACGGACCCGACTTGGACAAGACGTGGTAAGCTGGTCAATTGAGGGTGAAGAGCATTTCAGTAAAATGCGAGAGAACACCGGCGCGGCTATCCTGTTCACAACTCACACTGGTAACTACGATCTTGCGGCTGCGCTTTTCGCTCCAGAATTTAGGCGAACGCTACACACAGTGAGGATGCCAGAGCGTACGCAGAGCCTCCAAGCAATCCGCGAGAAGGAACTAACCGAAGACACCACGTCCCAAGATCACCTCAAGGTGCATTACAACAAACCGGATAACTTACTCGGCATCGAACTCGCCAATATTCTTTCACAGGGTGAACTCGTCGCGGTGCAATGTGATCGAGTGATAGGCCAAGTAGTCGAGTTAGCCATCCCGCTCGCCAATAGAGCTGAGACGCTACGCGTGCCTAAGGGACCGCTAACTCTGGCGTGCTTTGCAAAGTGCCCATGCTATCCGCTGTATGTCGTCCGCGAGCGCTTTCGCCACTACCGGATAATTTTTCGCCCAGCGATCGTTCCTGACACAGAGAATAGGCGCGTTCGCGAAATGGACTACGGTAGAGCCTGGTCAAAGGAGCTAATGGGCTTCCTAGAACGACACTCTCGGCAATGGTTTGTCTTCGAAGACGCCTTTAATCTAACAGACATAAAATGATTGTGGGAAATTGGCTGAGACTTCTATTTGTCCTAGGGCTTTACGTAGGAAGCGTTTTGCTAATGGTCAGCGGTATGTGGTTTCTGGGACTTGCTCTTCATACCTTGGTAGTAGGTGCCGTATTATGGGGCACACTTAACCCGTCATCTGGATTGTTTGGCTCTATTCAGACGAAAACGGATAGCGCTAAACTATGGCTAACATTAGACGACGGACCCGGACCCGAAACCACACCCGAGATCCTGAAAATCCTCGGTGAAAAAAAAGTGCAGGCGACGTTTTTTTTAATTGGAGAAAAGGCAGAACGTTACCCAGAACTGGTTCGAGATATTGTCACGGCTGGACACCAGATTGCCAACCACACGCAGAGCCACCCACAAGCGAGCTTTTGGTGTAAAGGCCCCGCACGTACGCAGCGCGAAATCGAGACATGTCAGTCAGTGTTAGAAAAAATTACGGGCACCGCGCCAAACTTTTTTCGCGCACCTGTCGGCCACCATAATCTGTTTGTTCACCCTGTGCTCAAGCAGAACCAGATGCGACTGATTGGATGGAGTTGCCGCGGATTCGATGCTGTGGAGCGACCACTGAGCGAGGTGATGGAGCTGATCACCAAACAAATGCAGCCTAACAGCATTATTTTAGCCCACGAGGCTACAGCTATAGCCAGCAATGTTGTGGCCGGTATTATTGACCACGCTGAGGGCCAAGGCTGGTCGTTTATCAATCCTCTTGAAGAGGTCTCTTCGCAACGATGAGGTAATTATTGAATGGGGTCTTACCCCAAAAGGGACGGATCTCCACACTTAGTCCGTGACCCTCCAGTTTCTCTCGGAAAAACTCTGCCGTTGGGTAGTGTGTAGGTGCCGCCTTCATCCAGAAAGTGATTTTGGCAAATAGATCGCCGAGCCAGGTAATAAAAAATCTGAGGTTCTTTTCTTTTAGACCACTACGGATGATCAGTTTCCCGCCCGGCTCCACACGATCCGAGGCAAGCTTGAGGAGATCGGCTTGCTCAGAGGGTTCAAAAAACTGCAGGATATCGAGAATGGTAACATTGCCTTGGTGCTCTGGTAGCTCCTCGCGAGCATCACCTTGCTGCAGAATAATATTTTGGTAGTGACCGCGCTGAAGGACATCTTTTCCCGATTCAATCTTCCTCGAGTCATAATCAAATCCAATCACACTCCCGACCCAACCACTCTCACGCAAATACATCGCAAGCAAGGCCATACCACAGCCGATGTCGAGCAGTGGTCGATCCTGATTTTTTAATTCACCAAGAACACCCTCATAAAGCGGATCTGTCTTGATCTTGCAACGCGTGTAAATACGGTCGCTGGTGCCTTTAAATAACGAACTTATCTTGTTGGCAATGGTATTGCGGTCAGTCATCTGAAATATCAATATGCTTGAGTGGATTACCGCCTTTGAAAAGGCGAAACAGGAGCGCAGGGGATCGTAGTAACATCCCAAAAAACAGCCGAATATACATCCAGGTCAGCAGCGTGTTATCACGCACGTAGCGGAACTGGCTCACACCTCCCTCCTCTTCCGTCAAATAGCGGACGGGTGTTTTCAAATTGATCACCGGAACCCCTTTCCAGCACAATCGTATCGCCACCTCGGGATCAAAATCAAACCGCCGAGCACCAATCGTGGATGAAAATACGTGGCGCAGCGGCTCCATCGGATAGAGCCTCATGCCAAATAATGAGTCGTGAATACCCCACCAAAAAGTCACCAGGTTTGCCCACCAGTTAGAAATTTTCCTGCCACCCACACGCAGCGCTGGGGCAGAGTCATCGAATACCGGCTCCCCTAGCACCAAGGCGTCAGGATGATCTTTTCCGATTGCGATAAACTTACTAATCGAGCTAGCGGGATGCTGACCATCGGCGTCCATCGATAACGCATGTGTGAACCCATCCGCGAGGGCCGTTTCAATCCCAGTCAAAATAGCGGCTCCCTTTCCCTGGTTCTTTTCCTTTTTTATCACACGAAGGCGATCACCAGACTCTAACTTAAGTTCATCAAGTAGTTCCGCGCTACCATCGGTGCTGCCATCTACCACCACGTAGACGTCTTTCCACGCAGCCAGCGCATCACCCACGGTGGTCGCCAGAAGCGACCCCGTATTATACGTGGGAATCATGACGCACGCTTTCATGGCACGCAATTCATGCCCTTCAATGACCGCTGAAAGCAACTCTAAAGAAATCTCTGTAGAAAATCATATTTACCCGCGTAGGCGCGCCAGCTCATCGCGGTAGTAGTTTTCAAGCCTTTCAGAAAAGGCATGTGTCGTTTCACCCACGCCAATTTCCTGCACTTCACCGACACGCACTGAAATGGTAATTGGAAACGGAGCGGGTTTCCATATCGGCCAACCTTTGCACATGAAAGGGCTGTCGGTGATCATGAAAATCGGTAAGATAGGTGCACCTGATTTTTTCGAAATTAGCGCGAGTCCCGGCCGGAATGGGTTCACCTCTCCGTTTTCTTTACGAGTCCGGGTTCCCTCTGGAAAAATTAGCATTTTTCCACCTGATTTAAGGTGCTCGGTAGCTGCTTTAACCATCAGTAGCCGCGGATGGTTTGGCACAAACCCAGCAAATTTTGAGCCGCCACTTAGGATAGGGTTTTTTAGTAATGAAGCCTTCATGATACACGCAACGTGAACGAGCCTTCGTATCAAAATAGGAGCATCCCAAAGCGACGGATGATTACCTGCCACGATCAGTGGAGCCTCCCGCGCGCAGTGTTCCAGAAGCTCTGAATCGTCAATCCTGACGATTTTCATCCAGATAAGTATGTTAAAGAATCCTCGGAACGCGCAAGCAAGCATACGCTGACCCAAGTCGCGGTGCGCATCAGGCTTTAAAAATAACTGAGTCACTATACTGGCAGCGAAGAGAAAAGCACCTCCGCACACCCAATAGAAAAAAGTAATCACAAAGGCGACAGAATGGAGAAACCGCGTCACCAAAGGCGGGTATCGCTTAGATGTAGACTCCAAATCACTTCTCACTCTCCACATGGCTAACACCATCTGATCAAAGGCGCGAATCTATTTTTACATTGTGACCTGCACGGCTGACTGCTTCTCTCTCCCTCCACACGCATGCCACTTTCCCAATCATCACCTTCAAGCTCAAAGAACGGTGCAGAGCCCAGCCGTATCGCCGTAAGCTTGCAGTCGTCTTTTCTCGGATTCTTTGCGCATGCTGGATTCATCAATGCTCTCACCGCATCTGGAATCTATCCTCAAAAAATATCCGGCTCTTCTGCGGGTGCACTTGTAGCAGCGGCATACGCCAGCGGCCTTCAGGGAAATGCGCTGCGCGATTACATTCTCAACCCCAAGCTACAAGGTTCATTCCGCGAATGGTCTGCGATTCTGCGCATTCCTCTGGTGATGGCGTTCTATCATGGCCACGGTTTCGTTACTGGGAAAAAAGCAACACGATATCTGCGAGAAACTCTTCCGGTCGGCATGATTGAGGATACACCCCTCGCCGAGCTGAGCATTAGCGTAAGCAACCTAACAGAACAACGCGGCGAAATTGTTCACCAAGGCGAAATCGCACCCTATGTCGTCGCCTCTTGTGCCGCCGCACCCGTAATTCGCTCACAAGAAATTGATGGGCAACATTTTATCGACGGCGGTTTCACTGACGAATCTCCGTTCGAGCAATGGCTTGATGATCCCGATATCGACACGATTATTATTCACAGAATTGGCGACGCTGATGAGCAGCCGTCCAGCCTAGGATTGCGCAGCAACTATATATCTTGTTATGCAGCAATGCATCATGTGACCGCTGACAAAATGCTCGAATACAGGTTAGAAGCTGCTGCCGCTCGCAATAAAAAAATAATCATTCACGAGACCAAAGCTCATCGTACAGGGCTCCTCCCCTCCTCCGAGCTTACACAAAAAAACTATGACGCCGCATTCAGCCAATGGGCAGACAGTGAAGCGGAAAAAAGAATTCAACCTAACACCTTGTAAACCATCATGTCCTCAGAACTCGATCTTCTCCCCCATGGCACTTCATTTCGTTTCATCCACAAACTTCTGGAACTCGATCCGGGCAAGTCCGCCAAAGGCCGTTACCACATCTCCGGCGATGAAGCATTTCTGAAAGGCCATTTCCCTGGTCAGCCAATATGGCCCGGTGTCATTATGATCGAAGCCATAGCACAGCTTGGAGGAGTGGCGGCACAGACCGATCCAGAACACGCGGAGCTTGGAAACATGCGCCTCACCTCGGTCAAAAATGCAAAAATCCTCAGCACGGCCGAGCCGGGTAACACGTTAGAAATCAGTGTTACCGTGGAGGGTCGGCTCGGGCCGCTCATCCAGATTTCCGGTCAAGTAACCTGCAATGGCGAGACGCTTGCCAAGTCCATCGTCATGCTAAGCGGCGAAGAGAAAGCTTAGTCAACCAGCTTCCACTGACGCGGCATCTCCCAGCTTTCCAGT
>JBGCEU010000035.1:0-6855 GCA_045106535.1 Akkermansiaceae bacterium
ATCCCCGCATGTTTTTTATACTGGTTCAGGTAGCCAGAAATGGTGCTGTCGATGATGACTTTCTTATGAGTGCTTGATGCATGCATGAAGCGAGAGCGCCCTTTGGAATCTTTGATGATGATTCCTACATGTGAGCAGTAGCCGCCGTCGTGATGGCTCGCGATACCAATGATATCTCCGTTTTTCAGGCTGTTTTCAATGCCTCTAACCTTGTGTTTGGGGACCATGTAAACGGGCATCCGAGTTAGCCTTGCTTCATGCTGAGCCATGCCTGTGCGTAGATCTGGATTGTGTTTTAAATAGCGATAGCTTTTCCAGAGAATAGTCATTTCTTGGCATTTATTGTGCATCCGCACGGAAGGAAATTTACGTGTTAAATCATAAATATTATTCCGCTTATGATTGTCTACATACCATTCGGCAAGGTAATGAATGCGATCAAGGTAATGTCCATTGCAGCGTCCGTGCCTGTAGCGTGTCCACTCGATCTGTCGAAGTAAGTCTTTGGCTGTGTAGCGCGCCTTTGGTGTATTTAGCATTCGGGAAAATGCCAGGCAGGTTTCAAAAAATGTCCAACAATCTAGGCCATTGAAATTCACTGAAGGGCTCTCCACACGGTTGTCTATTTCCAGAGTGTAGGATTTGTATGGGATACCTTCTAGTTCCTTGCCTACTTTGACTAGGCGGGTGCTCATCGGTAGCTTATGCCATTTTTCAACGATCGCTTTACGCACGAGTTGTTGGTATTTGGCTTGTCCTTTGAATGTTATCGAAAGAGGTAAATGCTCTTTTGCAAACCCACATATCGTGACGGAAAAAAGCACAAGTAGTATACGAATAATCACAACCCATATTCTGTGAAGTAATTGCACGGACGGCAAATAAAATGTTTACCAAGTGAGCTTAATTATTCCAACAGCTCAGGATAGCACTTATTGGCAATATCCTCCGAAAGCTTCGAGATGTCAGGGCTCGATCGAGCTTTGAGTGCTTCGGCCATCATTTCACCGCACTCGGCCTGATTGAGCGAACGAACGGCTTTTTTGATGCTTGGAAGATTGTGGGCTCCAACCGAAAGCTCATCGACTCCCATGCCGACAAGTAACGGTAATGCGGAAAGATCGGATGCCATTTCGCCACAGACACCTGTCCATATACCAGCATCTTTTGCTGATTTGACGGTCATATCCATGAGTCTCATTACGGCTGGATGCGTCGGCTTGTAAAGGTGAGCCACGTAAGGATTTACGCGGTCGACGGCAACGGTGTATTGGATCAGATCATTGGTGCCGATGGAGAGGAAATCCACTTCCCTGGCAATTTCACCTGCCATCATCGCAGCTGATGGAATCTCGATCATGACACCTACTTCAATATCGGCATCAAATGGAACGTCGTCTTTATCAAGTTCGTCCATTGCCGCTTTTAACACTTCTTTAGCGTCAAGAGTTTCCCGTAATCCTGAAACCATGGGAAACATGACGCCCAGTTTTCCGTGTGCGCTCGCACGTAGTATCGCTTTTAGTTGCTCTTTAAATAAAGCCTTACGGGTGAGTGAAACTCGAATTCCACGCCAACCTAGAAACGGATTGGGCTCGGTATGTGAAAGTGGTTCGGCAGGTATTTTATCACCACCTGCGTCGAGTGTGCGGATGATGGCCTGTTTTGGTTTCACTCCCTTAGCGAGCTCAGTGTATACCTCTGCCTGCTGAAGCTCGTCGGGCATTTCCCCTCCACTAAGAAGATAGAATTCGGTTCGAAACAGGCCGACGCCTTCTGCGCCAGACTGGTGAACCATTGGTAATTCATTAATGAATTCGATGTTCGCGGAGAGAGTGATCGCGTGACCATCTGTGGTGGTGGTCTTTTGCTCACGTAGCTCATCGAGTTTCGCGCGAGCACGTTGTTTGCGGTCGACCCGCTCTTGGTAGGCTCGTACGGTTTCGGGTGTCGGATTAAGCATCAGTTTTCCTGTGTATCCATCTAAGATACAGTCGGAAAGCGCCTTGATATCGATCACGGCTCCCTCAAGCCCGACAATAGCGGGTATGCCAAGTGAGCGCGCCAGAATGGCCGTGTGAGAGTTAACGCTGCCTTGTTCAGTAGCGAATCCCTGAACATGAGTGCGGTCGATAGATGCTGTGTCACTTGGCGAGAGGTCATACGCAACCAAGATATGTTTGTGATCGGGGTGGTCTTGGATGCCGTGCTGGGCATCACTCTGGAAATTTCTAAGCACACGCTGGCAGACATCATCAATATCAGCTGCACGCTCCTTGAGATAGGGGTCATTGATGCGACGCATGGCTTCCAGAAATGTCTGCATAACCGCGTAGAAAGCATATTCAGCATTTTGCTGCCGCTCATTGATCGCCTTGCTAACACGAGTCAGGAGGGTTTTGTCCTGAAGTACCATTAGGTGAGCCTCAAAAATTTTACCTTCTTCCTCACCCGACAGATTTTCAATGTGGCTTCGTAGCCCATCGAGTTGTTGTTTGGTTTTGGTCAGTGCGAGCTCAAAACGCGATTGCTCGTAGGGAATTTGCTCAGGCGTTATTTCATAAACATCAGGAGCCGCGAAGCCTCTGGCGACGACATGCACAGGTCCAAAGGCGATCCCCGGAGACCCGGCTGTGCCCTGAATGATAGTTTCCTGTTTTTTTCCCTGCATGCGCCCCGATTCTGCACAGAACCTTGCTGCGCGTCAAAGCACAATCTTTCCGTGCGGCGAGACCGTAACTATTCCTCGAAATTACGATCGATCAGAGAACCGATTGCCTCAAGTGCTTCATCCGCGTCGTCGCCCTCTGCAGTAACAATGAGGACTGAGCCGTTTCCGGCTGCGAGCATCATCAAACCCATAATCGATTTGCCGTCAGCTTGCTCGTCATCTTTTTCCACCTGAATGTCACATGAGAACTGGCTGGCAGTTTTGACGAACTGTGCTGCGGGCCGGGCGTGGATGCCGAGTTTGTTGGTGACGGTGAATTCGCGTGTGGGCATAGGAATGAATCAATCAGGTTGATTTTAAGTGCTGCCAGACTTTAGGGAAAGCTCTCGACTGGGGGAAGGGATTTTTTTCTTTTTTCAATGGTTTGGTTAAATCCCCAATCCAGATGATTCACCAGACATCTTATCGAGCAGGCGCTGATTGAATTCACCGGCCATGTCGTAGCCTAGACTGCGGAGCTGGTGTTCCAAGCATGTGATTGCGACAAGTCGGGTAGTATCACGCCCGGGAGCGACGGGAATTTCAACATGAGTGACTTCATGATCAAGAATACGATATGTTTTCCGGTTTACACCGAGGCGATCAACATTGTTTAGATCGGAGTGAGGCTTCAGGGTGACCACTAAATCGAGACGCTTCCGAGGGCGAATACTTCCCAAACCAAAAATATTTGCCACATTGATGATTCCGATTCCGCGCATCTCAATGAATCCGCGGGAAAAATCTTTTGTACTAGCTTCCAATTCGCTGCCTACCTGACGAACGATCACCATATCGTCCGCGACAAGCGCTCCGCCTCGTTCTAGTAACCCTATGGCTACCTCACTCTTTCCTGCGCCGCTGTCACCCATGATAAGCACACCTACGCCACGAAAATCAACCATGCAGCCGTGCCGTGTCGTGGATAAAGCGAACTCGTTTTCTAGCTGGAGTGTTGCTGCGTTGACGAACTTCATTGTCACCATGGGAGTACTGAAAACCGCGATGTCCTTCTCGTGGGCTACTTCCAAAAGATCTTGGCTGAGCTCTTTGCCGCGCGAGGTGACGATACACGGGATGTCACGTTTGCAGATTTCCTTGAAGCGCTCGACGCGTTCCTTTTCTTCTAGTTTGTGCAGATAGGACTGCTCGGAATTTCCAAGCACTTGGATGCGTTTGTAGGCAAAATAGGTAAGGAACCCCGCCAATGCTAGGCCTGGGTGGTTCACCGTGGGCTCGAGGATTTTTCTATCGAAGCCTACCGCGCTTCCCTGAAGCTCGAGTTTGAGAGTTTTTCCATGCCGCTCAAAAAATTGCCCTACAGTGAGGTAGGAAATTCTTTTACGCACACGTTTGATCTTATCGTTCGCCATATCTGGGCGGATGTTATCTGAAATATTTCTAAAATGCACGTCTTCATCTGATGAGTCATGTTTCATTTGGGAAATGCCAAACTGGTCTCTTGTTTGTTGCTTCAATCTAAGCTAGGCAACCAGCGTGAGAGAACGATACCGTTGTAAGCCTGTGAAAACCGATGAGTCATCGGCGGAAATGGCTGCTAGCTTAGGGCTTCCTGTTCGCGGCCGTTCAAAGTCCAAAATACTCATAGGTAGGCGTGAGTGGCTCGCTCTTCCCAATCTGGGGGTAAGCATCATCAGTGCCAAAGTGGACACGGGTGCCTACACTTCGAGTCTGCATGCTCAGGATATTGAATCGTTTTCTAAGGGCGGCGTTGAACATGTAAAATTCACTACCCACGATCATCACGGGCAGGAAATCATTTGCGAAGCACAAGTTGTCCAACGCAAAAAAATCAAAAGCTCTACCGGTAAAGGCCGGATGAGATATATCATCCGCACCACAGCCAAGACTATTGGTGGGCTAGAATGGGAGTTACTGCTAAGCCTTGCAAACCGCTCAGTAATGAAGTGCCCATTGCTCCTCGGAAGACGAGCTTTGTCAGGTTATTTCGTTGTAGACACACAAGCCTCTCATCTATTCGGGAACATCACTAAGTTTACAGGGAAAACCCACCACAAAAAATCATGAAAATAGCAATCTTATCCCGCAACGCCAAACTTTACTCAACTAACAGTTTGAAAGAGGCCGCAGAGCGCGCCGGCCACGAGGTCGATGTCATCGATTACCTCAAGTGCCATATGAACATCGCATCCATGCGGCCAAGTATCTTTCTGGGTGACAAAGAATTGAAAGGTTACGATGCCATTATTCCGCGTATTGGCGCGTCACGTACATTTTTCGGTACTGCGGTGGTCCGGCAGTTCGAAATCATGGGTGTTTACTCGGTGAACGAGTCCGTCGCAGTCTCACGTTCGCGTGATAAGCTGCGATCTCTCCAGCTGCTCGCGCGCAAGGGCATCGGCTTACCAGTTACGACCTTTGCCCACGATACACGTGCTACTGGACACATGATCAAACTCTGCGGTGGCGCTCCGATCGTAGTTAAATTGTTAGAAGGCACGCAAGGTGTCGGTGTCGTTCTTGCTGAGACGGCAAAAGCGGCCGAGTCGGTGATCGAAGCCTTTCGTGGTCTTGACGCTAACATTTTGGCACAAGAATTTATTAAAGAAGCAGGGGGCGCAGATATTCGCTGCCTAGTTGTTGGCGGTAAGGTGATTGCCTCAATGAAACGTCAGGGTAGGGAAGGTGAATTCCGCTCCAATCTCCACCGAGGTGGCAATGCAACTGTTGTTCGAATCACCCCGGAGGAGCGCTCAACTGCCGTGCGTGCTGCAAAGATCATGGGGCTGAGCCTCGCAGGTGTCGATTTGCTCCGCTCCAACCATGGCCCTGTAGTGATGGAAGTGAACTCCTCGCCGGGGCTTGAAGGTATCGAGAGTGCTACCGGCAAAGACGTCGCCGGAGAAATTATCAAATTTATCGAAAAAAGCGCTGGCAAGGTCAGTAGCCGCACCCGTGGAAAAGGTTAGGTGGCAGGAGTGATTCGCTGGAGTAGAAGTGCGAGCGCAAATAAAGCGACACAAATACACGCCACCAACGGTGAAAATGCTGCTACAATGGTAGCATCAATCAGGCAAAACCCTGCAAGCGCTCTCGACACAAATGCGGGTTTGGATTCATTGAGTTTTTTTAGAGCAAGCAGTATCCATGTAACTGTCATCGCCAATATTAAGTAAAAGTAGCCTGCGTTTGGCGGCAGATAGCTATGTACGTAGGAGTCTTGAATGAATGACCATTCGGCATACTGTGCCCGAGGTTGACTAAAGATGAGTGGGTTGATTACAAAGCTCAAAAAAGGTAGTAGCAACATGCAGCCACCAAGAATTTTTCGGTAGGAAAAGGAACCTGGTTGAGACTCTGTCGATGCTACCCAGCTGAGCAACAAGGTATAGACCCCAATGATCGCCGCATAAATGATCATCCATCTGTCGATCCAGGCCGAGTATAAGCTCAATGGCTCTAATCGATGGCTAGAATGTACAAATTGGCTGAAAAATGTTTTTTGAGTCACAGCAATTGCAAGTATGACTAACAGAAATCTGCATGATGCCATCATCATCAAACCAGCTATTTTGTTTTTCTTGTGGTTATATGCGTAAGTGATAACTGCTCCGGCCAGTAATAAGCCAATAACCATTTCGTGGAGTTGGAATGCATTTAATGAGGTCTTGTTTGTATACTGGCTGATTACCTCCATAAGAGAGTCGTCCCCTTCAATATAGACAGCGATAACAACACTCAATAGTGAGGATATGAAGAGTCCAAATATGGCTAGGGTAAGTAGTGAAAACGACGCGAATTTTATGGTGCCCCTTGAAAGAATTCCTCTGGGGATAGGCCGATCAGGTCTGTGGGTGCGGTCAAATTCAATATCTTGAGCATCGCCTAGCATGCATCCGCCGACATAGATGAAAGCAGCTACTATTATTGTGATGGCAAGCAGTGAGAAACGAACGAGGTGGCCTTGCTCAAGGTAAGAGTTGCTGAATTGGTGAACGAATGAGCTGGCTATCCAAAAACCTACTAACACATTGCTCCAAACTGTCGGTAAATTTGCTACGCGACCTGTAGCTAACAGCGCGCGAAATTTTTCGCCGGATGTGGGTTTTTCCATATAGCGGAAAGCGGTTGGAAACCTCTTCTATGGTTAGAATCTCACCTCA
>JBGCEU010000036.1:0-63759 GCA_045106535.1 Akkermansiaceae bacterium
GTCAGGCTCCTTATTAATCGACAAGTGAACGCACTTACGGTCGGCCTTGATTGCAGCAAATTTAGCGATCAGGCGGTTCATCTCGTCGGTCGACTTGATTTGAAATCCGTAGTGATTCACGTCATTTGGCCACTCAGAAAATCAGGGGTTCAATCCCCAAGTTCGCGACGGATCGTTTACTAGTGCGCCGACTCCCGTAGGCCAACTAGCAGAAACGAAGGTAGCTTTACCTTTCGTAGCCACAACGGAAGTCGAACTGATTGCAGAGGCGTGCTCGCTGGCGAAGAGAAAGAGGGTAGGAAATGTTACCATTACCAGGATTCGGGATAAGCGGGGAAGATTCAATAGATTTTTCATATTAGGAATGACACGGATGTCGTAAGACTCTTAGATTTTTTTGCACCTAAAGTTCCACGACCGCGATTAAGGCGTCGATGAACGGTTGAAGTTTCAATTGTCTAGAACAGTGGTAATGCCTGACTGTTTAACTACTACCAGTCGGGTGCAACGACTGGTGAATACTTTTCTCAGTCTTTGAATCCAATCACCCGAAAAGCGTCTCCTGGTTTGACAAATACCGAGATCGTCTCCTCGTCTCCCTCAACCGTGATCAATACGGTGACCTTCTCCGGTGTGGAAAGATTCACCTTGGTAGATACGACTTTCAGATTCCGCTTACCCTTTTTATCCACTACTTGATCATATATTTTCTTAAGTTCTCCCATGTTTGCTATCTCGTGTTTGCCGTCGAGGCTGAAAGGAGTCTCTGATAGAGAGGCCGTAACGGCAGTATCGCCTTGCATGAGAGAAACAAACCAAGCCTTAGCGACTTGAACAGAGGAAGCGTCTCGGACGGTTTTTGCATCATCTGGAGCGGCAGATGCCATGCCTACAATCAAGATGGCAAAGAGCGGTGCTAAAAGGTAGGACAGCGTGGATTTCATTGTTTTTGTTTTCATTGGGTACGATTTCATTAGTTTTTTTTGAAGAACATTTGAGATGATGTCATCCCCGACTGAGATTGCGGATGATCTTGAAATAATGATGCTCGAATTGCTTACGAACGTCAATTGCAGAGATTGATCACCTGCCGACAACGCCGGATTCGGAGCCGTATGTCGGTGGTGTGGGGCTCGTGGTCAGTTACGGCGACCCGATACGGCTCGTTGTACGAAGCTTCCGCTAGCCGCTGCTGGGGAATAGACCTTCTTGTCTTTTGCCGACAAGTCTAGGTATGCCATATAGGTCTTACCTTTCTTGATTTCGCCTGGATACGATCCAGACGGCGGAGGTACCTTAGGGTTGTGAATTATGTAGCGGATATTCAAGATGTCGCCTACTTTCACCCCTGTGCCAGATTTATTGACTGAGATGACCTTTGCTTTGACGTCCAAATCGAAGCAGTCCCACCGTTTCATTTTTTTCTTCTTCACATTCTGGACTTCGATCTGAACTTTCTCTGTCGCACTGTTTTGCATTGCTTGCTGAGTCTTTATTGGGATTTCAGCGGATGTATTTAATGCCGCGGCGATGAGCGCGGTTGCTAGTATAATGGTTCTTTTTTTCATATTATGTTAGATTTGTGTAGTTGTATACCGAAATTAGAGTGTAGGCATCGGTGAGATAGATCCTGCAGGGCGAAGCGAACTAGGCGCGATGACTATTGTGAAGACGGCGATCACAAAAATGGCAAGTGGATTAATTTGAGTTTTCATATGCTATTTTTCCAGCATTATGGAATAAGTGTCAATTCTAAATAACAGAATAATCTATTTACGAAGCTTGCTTGCATGAAGCAGATGCTCTAGGCAGTGAGAGATTTATGAAAAGTGGCGCAGGACGTAATTTTTTGAGCAAGCAGCCAAGCAATAACTTTGACTCTTTCCCCGCGCGACCGCGTGATGCGTGGCATTTATACGCGGGTTCTAGATCTTCCCTGCACAGGAGTTTTCCAAGGATCCTGAATTGGGGATTCTGAGGCGTCACGATCGACACTCTGCCGTGTATTCGAGGGCATTGCAAAGGGCTGCGTTGGCAGCGAGAATGAGAAGCGGGTGACTTCTCATGTGCTACGGCATTGCTTTGTTTAAAATGTGTTAGAATCTGGATGTGATCTGCGTAAGATTCATAAACTGTTAGGGTGTGGCGATGTGTCGTCAACAAAGATCGATGCCCACCTAGCTAGGGCTGCAAGTGGTTGTGGTGTGCGCCGTCCGTTTGATAATTGGTCAACGTTCATTTTTCTAACACCATGACACATTCAAGGTGCCGGGTCTGTGGAAACAGGTCAAAGGGCTGCACAGTGCTGATTTTGTATCCAGCCGCTAAGAACTCCTTGAGGTCGCGCATCTGGGTGGCGGGGTTACAGGAAACGTAGACGACTTTAGCGGGGCCGAAAGCGAATAGCTGGTTGAGGAATTCCTGATTGCAGCCTTTGCGTGGGGGATCGATGACGACTGCGGTTTCATCGGCGGGAAATGAGATGTCCGCGAAGATCGCCTCGGCACTCGAAGCTAGGAAAGTTGTGTTTTCGATCTTGTTGAGCTCGGCGTTGCGCCGTGCCCAGTCGGCAGCGGTCTCGCTGACCTCAACGCCTGCGACTTTTTCAAACTTATGCGCAAGGCAGAGCGAAAACAGACCGGAGCCGCAGTAGGCATCGACCAGATACTTGGCGCCACCAGCTGATGCTTGCTGAGCCACGTAGCCCGTGAACGCGGGCAGGATGAACGGGTTATTCTGAAAAAAGTCACCCGCGAGGAAGTGGAATGTGATATCACCTGCCTCGGTGCTGACCGTCTCGGAAATAGGTGTCCGGTGATTGGTTTCTACGCGGCCTTCGGTGGCTCTCAGTAGCAAGGTGGCGTCTTTTTTATATGCCTTGGCATTGGCACGGGTTTCCTCACGGATGCGCGGAAGCTCGGCATTGATCTCATC
This sequence comes from Akkermansiaceae bacterium, assembly GCA_045106535.1. Taxonomy (GTDB): domain Bacteria; phylum Verrucomicrobiota; class Verrucomicrobiia; order Verrucomicrobiales; family Akkermansiaceae; genus Oceaniferula. The sequence continues at coordinate 2,935 of JBGCEU010000036.1, forward strand.
CATCGCAATCGGGCAGTGAGGGACATCAACGAGGTGGGAGCGTTGCCCGGCTAACAGGAAACCAATATCGCCGATTTTGCCATCGCGGGGGCGTTTGAAGTGCGGGGTGATTTTCGAGCGGTATCCCCACTGCCGGGGTGAGGGGATCGCGGCGGAAACCGGTGCCTCGATGCCTGCCATGTGCTGGAGCAGCTCCTCAACTTGCCGGGTTTTCCATGCGAGTTGTTTCTCGTATGAGAGGTGCTGGTATTGGCAACCGCCGCATTTACCAAATAACGGACATTTGGGATCGAGCCGGTCTGGTGATGGCTCAAGCACCTCAACGAGATCTGCCTGCGAGTGCGCTTTGTCGTTACGGAAAATGCGGGCGCGGACTTTTTCGCCTGGCAGGGTATGTGGTACGAAGACCACCCATTCGGGGTTTTCTGCATCGAGTTTCACCCTAGCGATACCCACACCGAGATTACTCAGTGCGGCGATTTCGACATCGATTTCCTGATGGTAATCGAATGGATGGGGGTTGAATTTTTTGGGCTTTCGCACATGGGTTTTTTAAGTTCCAAACTCCAAATACCAAACTCCAAATTTGGTGTTTCAAGATTTTTTTTCTGAATGGGGGCGTTGCAGAATCGTCTCATTAATGGAACAATCCCAAATAATCATGAAATCGATACTGCCTATTCTCACTCTGACTTTGATTACATCGGCTCTACAAGCTGCTGAAAAGGATGTGTGGTATAACGCGAAGGGAAAGGCTGTTAAGGTGACGCCTGTTCAGAAGGAAAAGGAACCATTCGTGCCTCTATGGAAGAAACGTGAGCTTGCACGCGAGGCAAGCCAAGCCGCTAGGAGAGAGAATCGAGTGAGGAACTCAGCGAATCGGAACCACTTTGTCTACCCGAGCTACGGCTCCTTTGGCTATGGCTCCCACTTCGGCCATGGCGGCTGTTACTCCTATCCCAGTTACGGTGGCCACTATCATAGATATCAGTCTCGGCCTCACTGGAGGTTTTCCGGTGCCTACCGAGGCAAGGGTTGGTCGGTCAGACTGAGATACTGATTCGTATCAGTTCGGAGGTTAAAAAAATGCGATCCTTGAGGAGCATTGTCACTCGCCAGGATCAAGCTGATCTTCATCAGGCTTAGGTGGCTTCACCGTGGTGCTTGGGCCAGTTGGCGAATCCGTGATTGGCTTTACATCGCCTGTGCCAATTGACGACTCTGCACCCTGTTTCAGTTGTTCATCGGTGGGTAACTGGGCGTCATTCGGGGTGCGGAAAAGTGCCGTCGGGTCTGCGATAGGTTTGGGAGCCGCAGGTCTGTGTGCGACCGGTTGCTCTGTGGGTTCCTCCACTGGCTCTTCTTTATCTTTTCCTTTGAATATTCCGCAGGAAACAAGGGCGGATGAAAAACCGACTGCGACTAGCGTGGTGCTCAGTTGTTTAGCCCACTGGATCGATTTATTGTGAAAATGCATGTGGCGTAGGTGGTGTGTTCCTAATACCAATAGATGTACTGCTTGCGCGTGGCAACAGCGAAAGTTTGCGGTTAGAAACCTCTTAAAATCACAGAGCTGTTACCAAAGACCTCTATGCAGATGATTTCGCTTGGCGTTGCATCTGTGAGACATGCTTCACCAGCTCACGTGTTTCGCTTCGCCACTGGGCGATTGCTTGACGTGAAACGGCAACTTTTTTCGAAATCGCCTGCTCAAGCTCTGTGTAGCTTTCTGACAGTCTCTGAGAGAAGGTTTGTAACATTTCAGCGGCCTTTTCGCAGAGCGGAGTTTCAGGCTCCATCGCTGCCATGCGCTGTGCCTGACGTTGTGCCTCACGCATCTCTGCGAGCAGGATTTTCTCGTCAGAGACGCGGCGAAGATTACTTGTGAGGCCAAATTTTGAGAGCAGCCAGATCATCCACTTGGTGGGGTCAAACTGCCATGGCTTCACGCCGTTACGGTAGTCGTGCTGAAATGCGTGGTGGTAATTGTGATATCCCTCACCGCAAGTGAAGACCGCCATGATAGCGGAGTCACGGGCGGAGTTGTCCGTATTGTAAGGACGTGTGCCGATGGTGTGGCAGAGTGAGTTAATGAAAAATGTGCAGTGCTGAACGCAGACAACGCGAAGGATGCCGGAGAGTAAGAATCCGCCTAGCGCTCCAGCGCCGCCGTTCCACATATAGCCGATCGCGGCAGGGAGCATGAGTCCGACAACTAGCCCAATCCAGTGCACGTATTTGTGCTGCCACATGACAAGCTTGTCTCGGCGTAAGTCAGCCACGTTATCCATTGGTGGCTCTGGCTTGAGTTTGAACATAAGCCAGCCGATGTGTGCCCACATGAAGCCTTTAGAAATATCGTAAGGATCGTCATCGTGATCCACGTGCTTGTGGTGGCGGCGATGGTCTGCGGACCAGTCGAGACAGGAGTTCTCAAACGCGCATGCGCCGAAGACGAGGGTGAAGAATTTCACAGGCCACTTGGCCTTGAAAGAGAGATGAGAAAAAAGGCGGTGGTAGCCCAGCGTGATACTCATCGTGGTGGCAGTGGCATAGAAAAAGAACATGCTCAACTGGAACCAGTCGATGCCGAAATTAATAAGATAGATTGGCACGCCGATGAGGGCGATGAGGGCGGTGCCAATTAGGAAGGAACTGGTGATCCAGTTTACTCGGTCGAATGGAATGCGGTACATATTATTGTGTTAATTGTGTTTTTAATTCCTAGAGGGCCGTGATTTGACGGTGTCAGAATACACCTGTTCAAATCCATGAAGGATTTGGGGTAGGGGTGTATACACTACGGGCTTTTCGCAGTCAAGCTTCGCCTTATTTTTACTTTTTTTCCCAAACAGTGACCAGTGAGACAGTCCATTGGTATTTTCTGGCGGTTTCACGGATTAGAAACGGCTCATCATGCCTTGAAAGTATCTCAAAGTCTCCGTCTAGCTTGCTTTTCAGCCAGCTGAAGGTGTCGCTATCCGGTTGGCTCTCAGGTGGAGTGAATTCATTGAGCCATGTGCAGGGGGTGGCTAGCACGAGGTGACCACCCGGGGAAAGGAGGCTTGAGAGGCGATTGAGCAGTTTTTCCGGCTTCGGTAGTCGGCAGATCAGGTTTGCGGCGTGAATGCGGTCGAATTTCCCCAGATCATCGGGAAGGTTCATTGCGTCACCTTGCTGGAAACGGACGCGTTCGGGGTGGCAATTTGCCGGAAGGGTGGCGGCTGCGGTGCGGGTTTCACTTCCTGTTTCCAGAATGGTGTAGCCGATGGTTTTTTCACTGCGTAGCTTTTCAGCCGCATCGATAAAGCTGTGGGAGAAATCAATGCCGACCACTTCATCGCAGGTTTTGCTTAGTTCGAAGGCGGATCGACCCACCGCGCATCCGAGGTCGAGCGCGCGGGTATGGTTAGATTTTTCTGGAAAATGTCCACATGTGCGCACGGGGAATCCGATGGCTTCCGCGGGGCCAAACGACCACGGCATCAAATCCTCATCGGAGCCAAAGTGCATCAGTAAATACTCACTGAGTAGGCGATCGGTTTCGTAATAATCAGGCATGGTGTGGAGTGCGGGTTTGCAGCTTGCGGGAGGATAAGAGCACAGGTTGCGAAGGGTTGCAAACCCTCACTCCAAGACTACAAATTACCTTGCGAGTGACACGCGCCTGCGCTTCTCTGCGCGCACGACATCATGGAGGAAAGTGGGGACATAGGGCAGCAACGGCGGACATTTGGTCTGGAGCTACTGCGCTCTGTGCCGCAGGGGCTGATTGAGACTGCGGGTTCGACTTTCGCGATGTATGTGGCGGTGACTATTTTTGATGTCCCTGTATGGATGAAAATGGTGATTGCGGCGGCGGCGAGTGTTGGGCTGCTACTTAGCCTGTTTACTGTGCAAATGGTGAGGAGGATTGGCTGCACGGTGAACTCTGCACTTGTAGTAGTCTGGATGCTAGCGGCGTGCGGTTTTTCCTTGGCGGCAATGTCTGGGGCGTCGCCTGAAATATATCTAACAGGTGTCTGTCTTGCGGCAGTGATGTTGACCTTGGGCTCTCCGCTGATTGCGCAGATTTATCGAAAGCATTATTCTAACAAAACACGTGGAAAGCTATTTGCCGTTGGGGGCGTAGTGCGTGCATCCACCGGTGCCTTGATGGGTATTCTACTGGGTAAATGGCTTGCGGGGCAGGGGCATGATTTCCATGCGATTTTCTGGGGGTATGCCGGGGCATGCCTGATGATGGCTGGATGTGGCGCTGCGATGGCAAAGGTGCGCCTGAGAAAGACGGGTCGGTTGCAGCTATTTGATGCTTTCCAGCACGTGCATCAAGATAAGGCGTTTCGGAAATTGTTAGGGTGCTGGTTCTTGCTAGGTATGGGGAATCTGCTCTGCTTTGCGCTCTTTGTGGAGTTCATCAGTAATCCGATCTACGGCTTTTCACTTGATCCCTCCAAAGCGGCATTCGTCACCAGCACGATCCCAATGCTTGTGTTTATCGTCTGCGTCGTGCCATGGGGTATGGTTTTTGATAAGCTGCCATTCTATCGTGTTAGGGTGATTACCAATTTATTTTTTCTTGCGGGGATACTTGTCTATTTCCTGGGTGGAAATTACCTTTCACTTTGCATCGGCATGGCACTGCACGGCATTGGCCGTTCTGGGGGTAACGTTCTCTGGAGCTTGTGGGTGACGAAGTTTGCTCAGCAGGAAAATGTCGGGGAATACATGAGTGTGCACACAAGTCTAACGGGTCTGCGTGGTACAGTGGCACCTGTGTTTGCTTTTTTAATAGCGGGTAGCCTTGGGCCTGGCACGGTGGCTATCCTTGGGGCTGGCTTGATTGTTATCTCCTCCGCATTGCTCTGGCCTGAGCTCAAGGCGGAGTGGATTCAAGAGAGGAGCCGCTGAGCAATCTCCCGCTCGTCTTGTGAGGGCAGTGAGTCAATCGATGGCTCAATTTCTGGGATGATAAGATTTTCTTGATGGATCTGTCTCTCGTCTCGCGGGAACTCATCAGCGGGGAGAACTCGCTCTGCTAGATGAAAGCAAACCCACGCGCGCGCAGTGCGTAGCTCTTTGTTAGCTCCACTCATACGTGAAGCAAGGTGTTGAAAATGGCGCACAGGATTTCCTAGGAACCCCTCTTCGTGTCGGCGTGTCATGATCCAGACAAGCGCCTGGTAGGGTATCGGCCACGATAGCTCGGCCACTTCCAGATCGTGTGACATCGCATGGTTTAGCTGGAGCATTGCTTGGGCTGGTAGTGCTTGCAGCCAGAGTGACTGGGCACAGGTCAGAGCTGCTAGATAAGCATCGATACCACCACGTTTCCTAACATCTGAAATATCACTAGGCCGAATTGCCTCCTCAACAGCAGGCAAAAAAGGGCAAGCCTCGCGGCCTTGAATGTGGGTTGGGCTTTCCATTAGTCATCCAGATGCCGAGCTTGCTGCCACTCCTTATCAAGATGGCGTTCACGAATAAATGTGTTGAGTAGCTCGGTATCCAGATTGTTTTCCATTGTTGCGAGAATCCGGTGGATGTCTCTCAGGTGTTTTGGCGAGTTGCCTTCACGATAAAACTCAAGTTTACGCACGATCACATATTCCGGTGGCGCCAGACGAAACGTTTCGCCATCGATTTCACCGTCGCGGGTGTTTGAGAGCCCCCAGATGTGAAGAGGATCACCAGCGACAAAGTAAAGATCCGCTTTGAATCCGGTCTCGTGATGGATGAGGTTTCCATGACCTCGCTCGGGTCTTGCCATTTCACCAAGGATGACTTCTTTTGGCGGACAGTAGAAATTCGTTTCAGGAAAAGCATCTATGAGAGAGTCCACTTCAGCGGAGGTAATCCATAAGACGATGTCTACGTCATTGGTTAAACGGGGTTCTCCGTAGAAAATGGCAGCGACACTTCCACTCACCATGTAGCGGATACCCCGCGACTGCAGGGGGGAAGTAAACAGCAGAAACGGCTCATGTAAGTCACTCATGTAGTAGCGCGTGAGAAAATGCGTTTTACTTCAGCTTGAACTGTATCCTCTTTCCAGTCCGGATGCTCACCGCGGAGGAATGAAGCCTTAAGCTTGCGAGCTGACCAATAGAGCTTAAACGCCGAGCGCAGCTTATCCTCACCCGAAAGGGATCTCAGGGTGTGAAGGTATTCTGGAGTTAGTTCTGAACTCATGGTTGCCATAAGATAACATAGTGAGTTGATGAGGGCAAGAAGGTGCTTTTTCCATTAGTCATCCAAACTTCGTGCGTCTGCTGCTCCGGTATCAAAGGCAATGACCATGGGTCTGCAGCACACCTCGCAATCGTAATCGACCTCGCACGGGCACTCGTCAGGATGAGGCTGCGCGACTTCGAATGACTCGAAGCATGATGGGCAGGTGACGGGGATGGTTTCCACTCCACCAATCTGTGATTAACCAACATGGCAGTCAACCTGCTTACTCAATATTTAACCTCCAGAAGAGATTTTGATTAAAATTTTCATCGAATTCAAACTCAAGCTTGAGGTCGCCGTTTGGCTGAGTCACCGATGAGAGAAGTTTCACAGGAGTGGTAAGACCGGTGGCTTCTGTCCAACCGTTCAGGTTCTCACTATATTCTAGTATTAAAGCAAAACCGTCATCAATCGCATCCTTGGACATCGTCAATGAGAGTAAGCCATTACCATCCGGCTGAAGTGTGCTCAAATCAGTGAGGCCGACGGCGAACTCAAAGCCATTGGCGATACCATTGTCATTGTGATCCCCATCCACGGTGGCGGGAGTGCTTGCTGTATTCGCCCATTGTTGAAAATGGCTGGGTTCAAATGCCATCTCCACCCGATCCATGATGGGCGCGGTGTCGGGAACCTCGGTGTTGTCGACGCGGAATTCAAATTCGAAGTTGTAGCCTGCGGGGAGGGAGGACAGGTCGAGCTGGGCGGGAGTCTTTTCAACGACACGGATGTAGCCAGCTTTGTGGTCATATGATTCGGTAACGATATCCCAGTCGGTCCATTGGTCGATGACCGTGTCACCATCGGTATCGACCCCTGCCCGCGCTTCCACGCCAGCGACCCAGGGGCCCGGGCTTACCCAGTCGGTGCTTTGCTGGGTGATGAGATAAAATTGACCCTCGGCGAACCCACAGGTGGGGTCGGGGTGGCCGCTGTGGGTTTCCACTTGTCCGAGCAAATCGAATTCCTTGTAGATGGAATCACTGGTGAACTTTGCGAGGCGGATGCTCTGGCCGGCCGGATCGTAGTCGGCGAACATGTAGTAGCGCGAGCCGATCTTGATGGCGGTCCAGTCGCCGAAAGCGTCCTGTTCCGGGGTATGGATCTCGTAAAGCACGTTTGCCTTGTTCGGGTGGTTGAAGGTGGCGAAAGTGCCGGTTGAAGTCGTGCGGAGGTCGATCGGCGGATGGTGTTCGTGGGCGGTGAAGCCATTGAGTCCGTCCGCGCTGGAGGTGTGGCTGGCGAGCGGCGAGTCCCAGGCGTGGGTGGAGGCGTTGAGGGGGGTCCAGTCCTCTGAGATGAAGTGGAAGAGGCCGGTTTCGTCGCTGCGGATGACTCCAGTGTCCGATCCACTGGCATCCTTTACGAAGGCGAGTCCCATGTCCGTTCCAGCGACGCCGTCGTCGAGGTCGGCATCTTTGAAGAGGCGGGGGTTATGGTCGTTAGGGTCGTCGGAGTAGATGTAAAATTCGCCGTCCTTGTATTCCGCGGAGGTGGTCCAGCGGCCTCCACTGCCGGAGGTGACGGGGCCTTTATGGGTCCAGTTAACCATATCGGTGGAGTGCCAGGCGTGGTAAACGGAGCCGCTTCGGGCGAGGAAGTAGTAATTGTCGTTGGCAACGGAAACGAGGATAGGGGCATCACCCGCGCCGGAAGGTGAGACGTTACCAGCATTGGTCCAGTTGTCCCAGACGGGGGATTGTTCGAGAGTAAGGAAGGTGGCCTTTCGTTTAACTGGAAAGTTGATAGCGTTACTGGTGAACTGCGCGGAGTTCGCTGTGGGCTCGACCATGCCGTCGGTGATGGTCATATTGCTGGTGCTGCTGGTGGCGGCGGTCCAGTCGGCTTGATCATCGATGATCCACTTATCTCCAAAGTCAGATGTGCAGTTGGTGATATAGGTGTTGGAGAGGAGGTTGGTGTCGTTATCTCCATCGGTGTCTGTGACCACTCCAGCCGGGAGCGTAATCTCGACGGAGCCGGGCGAGGCGGCTGTGATGGTAGTTTTGTAGAAGCGTCCCTGAAGCGGATTGAGGTGTGTGTCGAGGGTGCCGGCGGAGGTGGAAACTGTGCCAGAGGCGGATCCGTTCAAGACCTGAAAGTCGCTGTCGGTCAGGCCGGTGATCTCTTCAGAAAAGGAGATGTAGACATCAAAGGAAGGGCTTGCGGAGGTGAGGATGCCGTGGAGTTGCACGGTGGGGACGGTGGGGATGCTGTAAGTGGTGACAAGGGAAGTGGAGGCCGCGTTCGGGAGGTTGTCGTCGTCGGTATCTGTGGCCACGTCAGCGGGAAGCAGAACGGTGACGTCGCCTTCGGCGGCGGGGGTGATGAGGATGCTGTAGGTGCTTCCTGATCCGGTGAGCCCGGAAGCGGTGCCGTTGGTGACGTCAAAGTCAGCGAGGGCCAGTCCCGTGACCGCTTCGCTGAAGGTGGCAGTCACCGTGTAGAAGTTCGTGACATTTGAGGAGGGCGTCGAAAGCGCCACGGTAGGCTGGTCACTGCCGGGTGCGATATACAGCACGGTTAGGAGATTCGATGCGGGGTTCTGGTTATTGTCCCCATCTGTGTCGGTGACAGAGTTCTCCGGCAGGCTCACTGTGACATCACCGGTCGAGCCGGGTGTGATTTCCACTGTGTAAGCGGTTCCGCTGCCGGAAAGACTGGATGCTGTGACGGTTCCGTTGGTTACCGAGAAATCAGATTCCTCCAGCCCCGTCATGGCTTCCGTGAAACCAACATTCACCGTGAACGGCGCGGATACTGGATCGGCCGCTGTGGTCAGCGTCGGCAACGGAGCGGAACTGACCGTACGTACCTGATAGGCGGTGATATGTGCATTTCCGAAGCCCGGCGATTCCAGCGTAATCGTCTGGGTGGTCCCGCCCGCAGTGAAGGTGCCGGTGGCATACTGACCCGAGGCGGAAAGTGACACCGTGTTCGGAGTCGCCGCCCCGTCCCCGACGGGTGTATTGCGGCTCGGGATGCGGGTATCAGCATACCAGACTTGGATGAGGTATTCGACACCAACTTGGAGATTACCGCCGCCAACTTGGAGTGAAACCGTGTCGGTTCCGCCGCCATAATCGAGATCGTTCAGCATGGCGTCATAAGCCGCATCACCCGTGGTAGGGCCGGTATACGCACTGATACTAGAGTTCTGGTCTAACAGAGACCCTGTGCCGATAAACGTCACCCCGTTGACCGTCCGATTTGCCACCCCGTTCAGGCCTGCATTGAATGCTTCCACCAGCGTGCCGGTGGTTACGACATCCGATGCCGCTGATACATCGGTGGCTGCTCCCCAGTTAATTGTGCCCGGCGCGATCGCCGTCACGGCAATGTCCACTCCGTTGATTGAAAACGCTCCGTTGGTGGAATCGACGACGACAGAGCTCGCCTGAGTGCCTAATTCATTCCGACCTGTAGCCGTTGTGGTGCCTCCCGAATCTCCGGTCGTCAATGCAGTGCCGTTGAGCGTGCCTGTTTCTCCAGCTGTCCAGTTTCCGATATAAACTGCGGCAAAATTAATGGTGGCGATCTTATCAAGGGTGTCTCCCGAGACGTAGGTAAAAACGATGTCAGAAAGAGTAATCGTGCCATCGGCCGCATCTATCAGGGTATCTGTTCCACCCTTGATTCCGAAGGCACCCGCGCTTCCTCGTCTGATGTTATCGCTTCCGCTCGTGGTTGCCACGAAGCTGATGTCCACAACCCCACTGTATCCTCCGTCCGACCACGCCACGCTACTTAAGGAGCCGGAGTCCGTGGTTGAGTTGAATGTTCTGGGAGACGTGGTTTCGGCACCTCCCGCGTAGCTACCAGGGCTCAAGTTACGTAAACCTACTGTGGTCTCAGCATTTATCTGCCCGAGTGGAGCAAGAGTTCCAATCAATGCGAGAGCTAGTGCTCTAGATAGTGTGTTGTTTTTCACAGAATCGTTTTGTTTTGAGGTAGTTGGGGATTTAGAATAAGCGGTAACGTTCCGGCGCTAGTACAAACTAAGTCTTAATGATATAGGGCATTTAACCTATGGTCGGTATTCGCTAAGGTCGAAAGATATACCAATCAGTGCATGAAGATCGTCGAAAAGCTTTGTTTTAGAAGCTAAAAAACAGCTCTCTCCAGACATGGAAAGAGCTGATAAAATTAAGTGTAAGCTTTGAGCAAAATCTACTTACGGCGGCGCATGATCAGTGCAAGGCCACCAAGTCCGAGAAGAGCGGCTGAGGATGGCTCTGGAACGGCACGGAGCTGGTATGCACTGATGTGCGCGTTACCGAAGTCCTGAGCATCAAGACCCAGCGTCTGACTAGTTCCATCGGCGGTGAAGGTGCCGATCACAAATTGATCATTCAGATCCGAAAAATTGCCAACGGTAGCATCGCTAAAGCGCATCACGCGAGAATCTGTGCCGGTCCGATCATCCACAAACCAGACTTGAAGTTCATACTGCTGAGTAGCCGCAAGGCTTCCGCCTCCAACATTGATGGTAAAGAAATCGCCACCACCGCCATACTCATTTGTCGATAGGAGGGTGTCGTAGTTAGCATCAGCGCCCCCAGCAGTCCATGCATCGTCTGTAGCTGTGCCGCCAGGTCCGTTAAAGTCACCTGAGAGGATGTCGGTACCAGTATTCGTGAAGACCACGCCATTGACAGTAGTCGTACCCGTTGTACCGCCGCCGGCATTGAAGGCTTCAACGACTGTGCCACTGGTGCTAACTTGCGATCCACCAGTAGCGGTTGCGTCGACAGCAGTAGCGGTTCCCCAAGTGATAACGGCTGCGGGCGCCAGTGCCGTTCCGGCCACGAGAGCGGCTATACAAGTAATGTGTGTTTTTTTCATAATGTGGCTATTGTTCATAATGTTGTTATTGGTTTTTATTGCGTGGCTAGCACTTCTTGGCACAGCCTAGTAAGGTTTAATACCAGATTGCCCATTCTGGTTACGAAATTTGAGGCAATTTTATACGAATCAAGAATCTACAGCATTTCCGCGGTAGAGTTTGCTCATTTCTTCACCAGATAATGCGCGGTTAAAGATCATCACTTCATCGATCCGCCCCTTGAGGTCGCGGTGATTCTTATAGATTTCAGATGTTTTTGGCTCTAATCTGTTGCGGATATTCCGATTGAGGAAGATGGTTTCCTTAGGGGATGTATGGCTCAAATCCTTATCCCAAGATCCAATTTGGCAGATACCGAGTTGAGGTTTAAGTGATGGCATCCATTGGGTGCCGTTATTGATCCGGAATGTCTTGAGTTTGACTCCATCGCAATAAAGCTGTGCCTTTTTTTTCTGAAAATCCAAGGTCGTTGCGAGCAGGTGCCAGCGCCCTGTATCAAAACTGGATGAGCCACTTTCAAAAGCAGCACCTCCGTTGACACCTATTTTTATCGATCTGCTTCGAGTTACCTGGAAGTGGATGCTTCCGGGTTCCCAGCCATCGGAATTCATCAATGTCGAGATTGCAGAAGGCAGCTGGTCGATGTTCACCCAAAGAGCGATTGTTATGGCCGTAGCCTGATTTGGCTGTTTTACATGCAGCTTAACGCCGTCACCCGGGTTTTTGAATTGTAGTGCATTGTCATTTCCGGCTCGGCCAGATGCCTGTGTGGTTCCAAGAGTGAGTCCATTGGAGCCCGAGATCGGATCCGCACACTTGTTAAACACCGTCTTGTTTTTGATGCCTGAAAAATCGTAGTATAACAGCAGATCATTTCGGGTTAGCATTTCCCGCTGATGAGCACGGAGGCGGGCTTTAATAATGTCACCAGAAGTGGTGAATTTTTCAAAATTGGCACGGCCAGTTAACTGGGGCATGGAGTTTTTCTGCCACTTCGTTGCTTCGCTGGTAACGATGGATTTGGTGTTTTTATCAGAGTCAGTGATTTTAATGCGACCACGATACACATGGGCATTTGACGACCCTTGATCTGTTATCTCGGTTCCCATTTCCGTACTGGGGCGGATTCTTATTTCCTTATCGGGTGTGCGGATCTTGAAGCCATTAGAGTCAGCAGGGCAGTTCAGCCACAGTTTCCCTTGGGTAAGAAGAACGGTGGATTCCCCGACAATTTTAAAATCGCATTTACCGTCAAAAACCACCTGAGTGCCATCGTTGAATGCCAGCTGTGCAATACCCCGATCAAGAAACAACGCCCCTTTCTCAAAGGTTATGGTGCTGGCGACGCTTTCTCCATTAAAGTGTGCATCGTATTCTGCTTCGAGTTTGGCAATGGGTTTGGCAATGGGTTTGGTTTTCTCTGCAGGTTGTGCGGCAGTATCCTCTGTCTTGTTGTTGAACACGATCAGGGAAAAGACCAAGGCAATCATGGCTGCGATGCCTGCTCCGATCAGTGTCGGAGTCCATACGGTTGCCTTGGTTTTTGGCTTGGCTGTCGATTGCCACGGCGTGTCCAAAATCAATTCTGGTGCTTGCTGCAATGCTGTCTCTTGATAACTGGCACTCAGCAAGCAATCCATCTGGTTGAAACGAAGGTAGATGCTTCTGGCCTCCTGGCTCTCCAGTAACATAGCACGCAACTGGCCGACATCATTAGCTGTCGCTTGGCCAAGCTTTACATTGAGCAGGGTGTGCTCAATCCAAGATCTTTGCTCGTCTGTTAGCGGGGAAGGGGTCATGACATTTTGTCCTGAAGTTTGAGATCGATGCAGTTTTGAAGTTTTCTGCGGATTCTCAATAATGATTGTTTGATGGCATTGGCGCTTTGCCCAATCCGCTCACTGATTGATTGGATCGACATTTCATTTTCATAGTATAGCTGGAGCAGGTGGCTGTGTTTTTCCTGAAGCTGGGCGCGGCAATGCTTCAGTGCCTGAAGCCGGGTAGTGTGTTTTTCGGATTCGACAACCGCATCATCGGCAAAAGCCTCAACTAGCTCTGGGGTAAGAATATCAAGAGGCTCACGTTGGCGGTCGCGTAAGAAGGCAAGCACTTGGAAGCGGGCGATTGAAAATGCCCAAGCTTGGAAATTGGTGCCCATTTGAAATTCCGATTCTTTCTGCCACAGCACGATATTGCTTTCCTGAAGCACGTCCCATGAGGACGCATTGCTGCCCATCAATGAATAGATATACCCATAGATTTTTTGTTGGTTCTCAGTGATGAGGCGTGCGTAGTTGGAATTGCTCATGGTGTCTACCAAGTATACTAGGTACACACTAATACCGAAAAACTCGATCTGGTAACAATCTTTTTAAGATTTATGAAGGCTAAACCTAGAGGATGTAGGGGTTGTATTGGCAGGCATTCGTAGTCAGGGTGGCGCTATGACCGTCAACCAGCTAGCCGACCAGAAACCGTTTACGACAGCCGATGGATCAACGATCCGGAGTATCCTCGACGCAACGAATGCGCCGGTGGAAAAGCAGAGTCTCGCTGAGGCAAGTCTGCCAGCGGGTGGGCAGACAGATCGACATTACCACAAGCTGAGTGAGGAAATTTATTTTATGCTCGAAGGTAAAGCCGAGATGGAGATTGATGGTGAAACAAGAACCGTAGAGTCGAACGACGCGATCCTCATTCCAGCCAATGCGTGGCACCAGATCACAGCCATAACAGATGTCCGTTTCCTCTGCTGCTGTGCACCCGTGTATTCCCACGAGGATACGTATTTTGATTAATCTAATTCTTCGCGCCAGAGAGGATCCAGTCGACCATGGCTTTTTCTTCTGCCGGGCTTAGGCCGAGGTTTGGCATGGCTGGTGGGTAGCCGACCGGTATGTCAGCGAGTGGTGTGCGGATGGCGCGCTGGAGGTAATCGCGGTCGACCTTTATCTCCATCTCTTTTCCATCACGGATGATTTTTTGTTCTTTCCCGGCGAGCCCCTTGAATGATGGGCCTGCCAGCCGTGAGCCATCGAGGCTATGGCAGGCTGCGCAAACGGCTTTAAACTGTGCCTTGGCGTAGGCTACGGGATCATTTTCGACCGATGCCTTGTCTTTGGCGATGGCGAGCTTGGTGCCCCCTCCTTGGTGATGAACCATAGTATACCAAGCGCGGTCTTTATAGAGGCCAATGCCACCCAGTGTCAGCTGGATCACCCAGCCGACGTTTTCGTTGCTGTATTTTTTATGCGTGATGTAGGGCGGGGTGTTGTCGCGGATCCCATCGATTTTCAGACGAAGCCGTTTGCCATCCACGGATGCAACCGTCGCGTTGAGTTTTTCATTACCGAAGGGTCTGCCGCCGTAGCCGTTCGTGGGAACGTATGTCCACTGCTCGGCGCTGAGTTTTAATTCTGAGAGTTGCTGCATTGAGACTGGGTGGAAAAATTCGACTTCGAGCCCGCCAGGGATGTCTCTGACGGCGACCATTTCGTTGAAATTTGTTGGTATGTCCTTGGGGGAAACAAAGGACAACCTCTGCAGACCCCAGAGCGGTTTTGGCTGTTCTCCTTTTTTCGGAAGAAAACGCCAGAGGCCGCCGTGTCCGATGTGGCCGATGTAGTATTGGCCGTCGGGGCCACGGACGATGCGATTAGGACCAGCGGTTAGGCCAGTTTTGCCTTCGGGGTCATGGCCACCTGAGTGCAGGAAAGCAGCCCCTTGCCAGACGCCCTCGACCTGCTCGACAAAAACACGGTTGATGCGGCCAAGTGTCAGGTCGCCGACGAGCCATTGGCCATTGTAAACAGCCATCGGGCCGCTGAGTCCCTCCAGCGCGATTGGCTGGGTAGGGGAGCGGCTGACTATTCCCTGAGGCATGTGAACTGTTGGCGGAGTTTGGTAGCGTGAGCCACCAATTTTTGAGTCAACGGCGTCAGGTTGGAAAGCTGCTGTGTTAGAGTCGTCGCGTTTCAGCAGATAATGTCCATAAAAAGCTCCTTCAGTGATACGAATGAATTCGTTGGTTGGGTTGAAAACGCCTTGGTTATCGGTGACGACGATTTCGCCGCTGGGGCCGATGTTAAAACCATTGGGCGTGCGATAGCCACCAGCGAGGTAGCGGATATCGACATCGCTGGGTTTTTCCGTGCCCGTGATCGGTCCGAGCAGGAATGTTGATCCACGCTTGGTCTTTGGGTTCACAGTGACGTTGTGCGCACGTGCTCCACCAATTTTCACAGAGGTTGTTAGGTTGCCGCTCAGAAAAGTTTTTTCATCGCGTTTGATTAGGCCAAAACCAACGGTGTATGTGTGGAAGTTAGGCTGTGAGACGCCACTGATGAGAACCACCTGTTCGTTTTTGGTATACTTACCATCGTTATTGAGGTCATCGAGTCGGGAAATCTTGTCCTTCTCGCCGATGTAGATTTTTCCTTCGAAGATGGCGATCGCTGCCGGCTCAAAGAGTCCTTTCATTACAACTTCGGCTCGGATTTTTGAGCGGTCGCTATTGCCTATTAATCCCGTTACTCGGAAGATCTTACCGTCCTTATCAGGTGCCTTGTCTTGTCGGTCAGGAGTCATCGCTGTGACATAGAGATCATTTCCATGGAAAGTCATCGCGGAGACTTTCAGCTCCACCTCTTGCTCAGGGAATACATTTTCTAACTTAAAGAGGGGGTGAAGGCGATCCTGTGCGGTCAGTTGGGATGAAGCCAGTGTCAGGATCAGAAGGAAGTAACGCATTATCATGGCGCGATTTACCCATCTATCCCACCAATCAACAAGCTATTCTTTACTCGGTATAAACGACCGTTGGAATTATAATGGTCGAGATTGGTCTATTCATCAATGATGTGCGCACAGAAAGGACACAACTTATGGAACTCGACGCAAAAACAATATGGTTCATCGCAGGACTCGTGATGATTCTTCTAGAATTCGTAGCACCCGGAGTGGTGATCGTATTTTTTGGGGTCGGCGCATGGGTTGTAGCAGGGAGTATGTGGCTTGGCCTCATTGATTCCGTGCCTGCGCAGTGCCTGACTTTTTCAATCTCATCATTGCTCTTACTCTTTGTATTACGCCGATACGTGACCTCGTGGTTCGTGGGGCTTAGTTCAAGCGGGGGAGCAAACATTGAGGAGGAATTCATTGGGAAAACTGTTCGCGTCACCCGCGTCATCGGGGGTGGCGAGGCAACGGGTAAAGTCGAGCTTAAGGGCGCCGAATGGAATGCCCGCTGCACGGATGAACTCCTGCCGGGAAGGTATGCCACTGTCATCGATCGCGATGGGCTAGAACTCATCGTTAAGCCCGCGTAGTAAATTTTTTCAACCAACAACAACCAAAACTAAAAACATGGAATACATCGTATCAATCGGACTCGTCATACTTGTCGTAGTCACCCTAGTAAAGACGGCACGCATTGTGCCGCAGCGCCAGGCGTTCGTCATCGAGCGACTGGGAAAGTATAGCCGCACACTGAGTGCTGGCTTCCACATCCTGTTGCCATTTATTGATCGCGTGGCTTACAAGCATTCGCTCAAAGAAGTTGCCGTGGATGTGCCGCCACAAATGTGTATCACCAAGGACAACATAGCCATTGAGGTCGATGGGGTTCTTTACATGCAGGTTCTGGATGCCAAAAAAGCATCCTACGGAATCGAGAACTACCATTTCGCATCCGCACAGCTTGCTCAGACCACGTTGCGATCGGAAATCGGTAAACTCGAATTGGACAAGACCTTCGAGGAGCGTGACACCATTAATGCAAACATTATTGATGCCCTCGACAAGGCATCTGATCCGTGGGGTCTGAAGATCACACGTTATGAAATCGCGAACATCACTCCACCTAAGTCGGTGCAGGATGCTCTGGAGAAGCAGATGCGCGCCGAGCGTGAGCGTCGCTCACAGATCGCCCTGTCAGAAGGTGAGCGTGAGGCTGCTATCAACGTAGCTGAAGGTCATAAGCAGCAAGTAATCAAAGAGTCTGAGGCCCAGAAGCTTAGGCAAATTAACGAGGCCGAGGGTAAGGCGCAGGAGATCACTCTGCTAGCCACCGCTACCTCCGAAGGTCTGCGCAACATCGGCCAGGCGATTAATGAACCCGGCGGATCTGATGCAGTGAACCTCCGTATCGCTGAGCAGTATGTGAAGGAATTTGGTAACCTTGCCAAGGAAACCAACACCATGATCCTGCCAAGTAACCTCGCAGACATCGGCGGCACTGTTGCTTCTTTAGGAAAAGTACTTAGCCAGACAAAAGTCGCCTGATGCGACGTTGACTATTTACCTACGGTCCATCTGTAGGTTTCAAGAACGGCAGGGCGCTGTGTGTTGCGTCCTGTCGTTTTTTTATGTCGATGTATCACGAATTTCGGGATTCAATGCATTTATGGTCATCGACGGAAAAGATTGGGATACTCGCTACGCAAAAAATGATACTCCATGGGACAAGGGAGCCGCCGCGCCTGTAATACCTCACCTCGTTCGTGATGGATTTTTTCCAGAAGATGCCAAGATTTTGGTTCCCGGCTGCGGTACTGGGCACGATGTGGCGGAGTTGGAGAATCTCGGATATCAAGTCACTGGCTTGGATATCTCCAAGTTGGCGATTACGCAGGCAAAAAATACTTACCCTCAGCAAGTTGAAGCTTTCCTGATGGGGGATCTTTTTGATCCAGATTTACTTCAGGCAGACAGTTTTGACGTTGTCTGGGAGCACACCTGCTACTGTGCGATTCCTCCCGCGAGGCGAGGTGAATATGTTGGCTCAATCCATCGGCTTCTGAGGCCGGGAGCTCGACTTGTCGGGCTGTTTTTTACTGATACTCAGATGCCCGAGGGAGAGGGGCCGCCTCACGAAACCAGTCGTGATGAGGTGGTGGAGATGTTTTCCCCGTATTTTAAACTCATTTCCGAGCAGTCGCCACCAGCCTATTATCCAGAACGTGAGAGCAGGGAATGGCTAATGGTCTGGGAGAAAGCTACCCTGAGTCCGTGATTGCATCGCTTTGAGAATTTAGGTACACGAATCTTCCCTTTGTGAGTCATTTTGTGTCCATATTACTTGTTACCCTTCTCTTGGCGAGCTGCCACAGAATGGATGCGCCATGCCAGCTGGGTGCCCCACGTTGGGTCAAGCCGACTAAGGCTGAGAGAGTGTCCCACACGATCCCGAAGAAAGATCGAGCACGCTTCCAACTGGTTGCGACTCATACCAAGCACAAGGGTGACCCTGACCGCTTACTTGATATTATCGAAGAGGGTGATGTGCTGGCGTTCCGGATGACTTTACGCCAAAAAAAGGATCAGATTCTCAGAGGTAACGTAAGAACGTTTGGTTATTTTCTGATGAAGTATGCCCACCTTGCGGTAGCTATTCGGGACATGGATAACCCTAAACAACTCCGCCTCTACAGCAGTGAGGCATTTCGCGGGCCGAACTTGCTAGATGAGCTTGGGGAGCTGCGGAATCACTCGTTTGATGTTTACCGTCTGAATCAGGCCGACCGTCTTGATATTGGGCGCCTGCGTGAGTTTGCTAACATTTCAGCCGGTAATACTAATAAGTGGCTAGGATACAATTATTTTGGGATGCTAGGTATTTGGAGTAACCAGTTAGAGCCAGAGAGCCCATCGGATATAGGTGATGATTACATTTGTTCAACATCAGTTGCTGCGGCACTGCACTACGCGGGTTTTGATCTTGACCGCGTAAGATGTTGTGAGGCTTTGAATTTGATCAGTCCTTGGCGAGTCATCGGTGGGGGTGGTAGTATCTACAAGCTCGGAGAAGGCTCGTGTTGTAAGCCATGAAAACGATTTTTTGTATTTGCGCTGTTATTTTCACTGCGTGCGTAGTCAGTTGTCACACACTGCCGGAGCCAATTGAAAAAAGACCACCCCAGTTGAAGGATTCTAATAAACGCATAGAATATGCCTCGGGATCAAAACGAGGTCATGGGCTGGCGAGCTTGAAAAAAGCTTCAGTTTTTCCTCTGATGTCTAACAAGGATGCGTTGGATAGTCGGCTTGCTCTAATAGACAGCGCTGAGAAATCGATTGATATTCAGATGTTTATCTGGATGAAAGATTACACGGGGAGAATCATATTAGAGCGTATTCTGATGGCGGCAGATCGAGGTGTCAATGTACGCATTCTGTTAGATGATTTGATTTTGGGGATTTCATACACTGATCGTGAATTGGCTGCGGTAGTATCACACCCTAATGTGGATCTGAGATTGTATAATCCTACCAAGCTACGTGACCGACTGCCAGCACGAGCTCTGGATCTGGTTGTGCGAGCAGATGTGGCAAATCAGCGGATGCATAACAAAACGATCATCGCCGACGGAGCTTACGCAATTCTTTCGGGTAGAAATATTGGGGATCATTATTTTGGTTTTGGGCATCGTTACAATCTAGTCGACTTTGGGGCATTGCTTACGGGTTCAATAACGAGCGACATTCAGCATGGTTTTAAGCGATATTGGAATAGCTCAGAGGTCTATGATACGCAGGCTTTTGTCAGGGCAGGGCGCACTATGCCGCTGGCGCAATTTCGAGATCAAGAACGGCAGGAAATATTGCGGGAGGAAGTGTCTGCCGAGCGTCGCATACCGTTGGCTCGTCAGGATTGGAGTAGGTGGTTCGATGTGGCTGCTGCACGAGCCCATCGCGGGACTGCTAACTATTTAGAAGATGCTCCTGAAATTCCAAGTCCAAGCCGACCTGTTATAGAGGAGATCATCCGACAATGTACAAAAAGCCAAAAGGAAATCATCATGGTAACTCCATATCTCGTTCCGGATGAGCGTATCATGGAAATGCTCAAAGTTGTCCGCAGTCGTGGCGTTCGGGTCGTGTTGCTAGTTCCCACGGTGGCGTCAAACAATCATCTTGTCGTTCATAATCAATATCAAAAATATCGTAAGCTTCTGCTTAATTTGGGAGTGAAAATCTATGAATTCAAGCATAGGCCGGGCAGCTCAATGAACAACTTCATTAATGAAGGAGACAACCTTACCCATAAGGTGGGTTTGCACGCCAAGTTGGTGATTATTGATTCGAAGATCACTTATCTTGGCAGCATGAACTTTGATGGCAGAGCGATGTTTGTTAATACAGAAGAGGGGGTGATTGTGAATTCGAGATCTCTCGGGCGAGAGCTTAATCATTGGGTAACGATCCTCACTCGACCTGAAAACTCATGGAAACTAATTTTGGGTAAGAATAGTAAAATTGTATGGCTGTCAGGGAAACAATATCGAACACGCGAACCCTCACTGGATTACTTCCAGGCAACTATTGAGTTTATGATCCGACCACTGAGATTAAGGCACAGGTTGTTTCCCGATAAGCAAATCTACCGATAAAAATCTGCGTGTTGTGGCTAGTCTTCGGCTTTGTTTACATCCGCCTCAGGCAGTCAATTGGCTGCCACGGCTAGGCACTCGCTTTTTTCTGAGCTACCATCTTTTTAATGAGGAAAGCGATTCCTATGGCTGCGATAATCAGCAGGGGAATACCGATCAGAGGGCGGTAGAAAATCCATGCCACAGCAATGGTGATCAGGGAGAGGGGCGCGGCGAGAAGAAATGCCACAATTCCGGTGCCTACGCCAACAATTGATCCGGCGATCGGTAAGACGTCGGCCACTACGGATAGGGGTTTGAACATCAGGCTGAAACCAAAGAACATCGCGGCAAAACCTACAGCTCGCAGAATCCAGGTCATAAACTTGTTGCTCTTCTGCGCACTCTCAAACATTGCATTGCCACTGTGTTCACCCACTTGCAGCATGTTGATTGTCGTTCCTGAATCGCCCGTGAATGCTTCAAGAGTATCGCCGTTTTGTTTGGCAACAATGCTGACTGTTGTTGGTTTGACGACGCTGTAGGTAATGCGCACATCTCCCACATTCGGATTGCTGGGGTTTTCGGCTAGATAAATTGTGTCGCCTTCCTTTTTGATATCTCTGCCCGCAATTTGAGCGGGTAGTTCAAGATCACCACCGAGTGACAGTGAACTGTAGGCATTGATGCTTGAGACCAAGTCGTTAGGTAATCTAAAGGCACCAACGCTAATGGGTGAGGCTACCCAGCTAGATGACTGAATCGGCAGGGAGGGGTTTTCATGTCCACTGGATTGCTTGAATTTTGAGGAGTCGGCTCTTCCTTCTTTCCAGTGTTTGGAATAAGAATAGGTAGTAGTTTTTTCCTCTTTGCCACCCAGCTTTTTCTGAGTTTTGGTCGATGTTTCCTCTTTCCATTGATACATCTCAACCGTGCGTTTTAGCACCAAGCCTTCTGATTTCACTTTAAGCTGCTCATCCTCCCGGACGCCCTCTGCGGTTGCCTCGCCTGTGAAATGCACAAGCTTTCCATTGTTAGTCTCGTCAACCTTAGTTGCTTCAATATGAACAAATTCCTTAGCTCCTTGATCGAGATCCTTTTTTGTTTTAACCGCCCTGCCTTCGTTCAGAAAGAGGACTGGAAATGCGATCACGACAAGAATGATGCCGACAAGAATACCTTTGATGGAGCTTCCAATGCGGCTAAACCAGCCCGTGGTTGTTGTTTCAGTAAAACTATCAGACATACGCGGATACTATATAGAATTGGCTGGGAGGTAAATGGAAAACGTGACTTCAGGGTTTTCTAAACACCGCGATGTGGCGATCTACCGATTTGCCGTGCGCTTCTGATATAAGGCGAGAGTTGTTGTTCTTAACATCGACAACGAGTTCGGCGCCGAGCGCTTGGATGGCTTTTAATGCCAATTGGTGTTCACGATCGAAGTAGGATGTGATCACCAGCTGGCCGTCTTTATCGAGCCGGTGTAGAGCCTGGTCGTAGATTTGTTGCCAAGTTGTATCTCCGTTCCAGTAATTCTGGTGCCGCATGAAAATAACATCAAAATCATCATCCAGCTGTTTCAGTAGATCGAGTTGGGTACCATTCTGAACATGGAACTCTGCCTCGGCATTACTAGGGAGGTGTTTTGCCCAGAGTTCTTTCGCCATTTCCAACTCCCTGTCTCTGATGTCCATTCCTGTGATATGGATACCGTTTTTTCCATAAACGTCCGCGAGCACGCCCGTCTCATCGGCTCTGCCACAGGCGAGATTGAGCAGGCTGACTGGGTCTTGCCCATTCTTTTTTGCCGTGAGACGTGATAGCAGTCGCTTAAGCTGCTTCATGTCACTTTGGGTGTGGGTATTCTGGAATGGTGTTTCCATTTGCACCAACTTAGTCACACGGGCAACAAGAGCAATCACAACTACCACAATCACAGCATCCACTGCTATCCGCCGAAGAGCCAGAGTCACAGCAATCTGGGCAGCAGTCAATGTCAGGGCAGCAATCGCAGCAGGTATTCCACCAGTGTTCCTTATTCTTGTTGTTTTGCCCCGTCGGAGCCCCTTTGCCGATCATCGATCGGTGGTGAGCTAAACTGTGATCGATGACGGAGTGAATGGTATCTCCATCGCGCTGCCATGGCACTGCCGAGACAGCAATTTTTAGCTTCGTGAATTCTTCCTCGATAAGCGGTGTTAGGTCTTCCTTCGAGTGATAACGCAGAGGATTAAATCGATTATATTTCTCATCTTGCTTGAGGTCATCCAGTGCATCTTTCCAGTAGATTAATCTGCCGAGAGAACTTCCGAGCTGGTATAAATCAGCCACGGGATCAAGCACGCCACGGAGTTTTCCGAGATGGCCAAAAATTTTTCCGTATGCCGTAGCGGTGGGCTCGCTGCTCTCTATAAAGTTAGCTTGCTGTCTTTCTAACGTATCTTGCTGAGCTAGACTCGATAGAACATCCTGAGTAGGAAAACCCGATGAGTTTAGCGTGCCTATCGCTCGATCCCGTGCGGGGCGAAGCATCCCAGCAAGCGCTCTGGATGCCGTTTTTTTCAAGCCCTTTTCATCTGTCGCATTATCATCGAGTTTTACCATTAATCCGCTAACAGTGACGGCACCCGCGTATCCTAGGATATTTCCGTCTGCAGATACCTCTCGTGGATGGGCGAGCGGATTACAGCAGGTTCGTTCAGTCACTGCGAGACTCTCGCTTCCCAGTGAGCTACCTGCCATCGCCAGGAATGTGGAATCCCGGTTAATTAGGAACCTTGCAGCTGCCGAGTAATCGGCATGTAATTTGCATGCCAACCCGCAAAATGTTCTTTGGTAAGCAGAGCGCATTGCCGTGCCACATCCAGGAGACGGTGCATAAAGAAATCCAAACATGCGTGTTACTCTAACGTCTACTGTGGGGAATAAAATGAAAAACAGCTGGTGTGCCTCCACCTTCTGCGCCAACATTACCATCATGAATTTAAGAACTCTACTTACAATCTCCACGATCACCGTGTCCGCGCTCGTTTCCTGTAATGCTGATCAACATAAAAAAGAAAAGTCCGAGAAGGGCGAGTGGATCCCGCTTTTCAATGGCAAGAATCTTGATGGCTGGACTCCCAAGTTTAAAGGTCAGGATGCCGGCGTAAACTACAAGGACACCTTCGTGGTGGAAAATGGAATGCTGCGTGTGAAGTATGACAAATACGAGAAGTGGGAAGGCACCTTTGGGCACCTCTTTTACAAGTCGGAATTTTCTCACTACATCCTGCGCGCCGAATACCGCTTCGTCGGTGAGCAAGCTAAGGGAGGCCCCGGTTGGGCGACTAGAAACAACGGTTTTATGATTCACGGACAGACGCTTGCCAGCATGAAAAAAGATCAGAATTTTCCGACTTCGATCGAGGTGCAGTTGTTAGGAGGAACCCCGGGCGGCGAGGAAAAGCGCTCTACAATGAATCTTTGCACCCCGGGCACTCACGTCGTGCTGAATGATAAGCTCGACAAGAGGCACTGCATTAACTCAGACGGCCCCACCTTTCACGGTGAGGAGTGGGTCAGTGTGGAAATCGAGGTGCGTGGCAGCGAAGTGATCCGCCACAAGGTCGATGGCAAAGTGGTCATGGAATACAAAGCTCCACAGCTCAACGACGGAACGCTTCTGGAAAAGGGAACCATTTCCCTTCAAGCGGAGAGCCACCCGATCGACTTCAGAAAGATTGAAGTCAAGGTGCTGAAGAAGTAACTTGGGTGTGTTTCAAACCTCGTCCGAAGACAGGCCAAGCATCATACGCAGCCCGTCGAGGGCTACTCCTTCTTCTTTGCTAATCTTGGATCCGAAGCCGAGAAAGCCTCCTGAAGCACTGGCGACAGCGTGCCCGATTCCATAGAGCGCCAGACGCACGGGTTTGCTCTCCTGTTCCGAATAAGAGTCGAGCGCTTGCAGGAATTCTACCATTAGTAGTTGTGGCGGCTTGCCTCCGGTGA
Source organism: Akkermansiaceae bacterium (assembly GCA_045106535.1). Lineage (GTDB taxonomy): Bacteria > Verrucomicrobiota > Verrucomicrobiia > Verrucomicrobiales > Akkermansiaceae > Oceaniferula. Next base: position 27,379 of record JBGCEU010000036.1, read on the forward strand.
GCATGCTTTCCATGAGCGGCTGGAATTGGTTGAGTGTCTCAGCGAGAGTGCTACGCAAGAGTGGCGTGGTGGCAAATTCATTGCTGGCGAGGATTTTTCCAAACGCTTCAGCCTCTTTCCTGTCGACCTCGCCATCAGCTGCCGCGATGAGCAAAAACACAAGGACAGGTCCGTGTGCGAGTGACTGCCTGCCGCCAGCCGAACCAGAACTTGGAGAACCTGTTCTAGCAGCCTGTTCGTTCTTGATTGCTGTCGGAAGTGGACCGCCTCCGGGCATGGTAGACGGGGCGCGTGGGTCGAGTTTTTTCATGATGTCAGGGTGATCCGAGTATTTAAACAGCGGGACATAACAAAGTGATCCCAGCACCTCAACATGATCGCTCATGATTTCGACAAATTTTTCCGGAGAAATGGGTTCACCTCCAAACAGCGGGGCGGAATCATCAGAGGGAGAGCTTGGCTCATCTAACAGGATTATTCCGTCGGACTCCATGCTGACGACAGTGGGGACACCCCCGGCGATATTGACGGTGAGCTGACCCTTGTCTGGTTTCTCAATGACCATATTGCTAGCCCAGTGTGCCTCGGTGTAACGTTGCATTTTTTCTACCAACTTGTCATGTAGGTCAGGTGAAGATACTTCGGCTGTGGTTAGATCGATGTGTAGCATACCGTAAAGAACCGGGAGCGTGACCACGCCACTGTCAGATTGCTCTGCCGCCTGTGCAAAATGTGTAACGAAAAGTTGCCAGAGTTCCTGCTCTGGCGCGGAAAGGTCAAGTGGCGAGCCAGGCGCAGGTTCGTCATCAACACGTATCGTAGCGCCGAGTTTAATACCGGTTTCTGTCATCGCAGTGGCGAGCTCCCAGTCACGTTTCCCTGTGCCCGTGGGCATGCTCAGGATAATGCCGCGCTCACTGTTTTTTACTGTCACTCCGCGGATTCCACCTGCCGGATGAATCCATACTGAGGCATCGGCGGTCGGCTCGCTTTCAGGCTCGTCATCATAAAGAATCAAATCTGGCTCTTCCTGATCAAGCAGCATCACCGTGAGAGGTGAGACTCGGAGTTCTTTCTCCGCGTATGCGAAGTTCCCCAGTTCTTTGCGCCACTGGATTTTATCGAAATTTGTTCCGGACAGTTCTATTTCTACTCCCATAAGCAGCGGGGTATACTAGCTAGCCATCAGACACAAGTGATTTCCTGTGGACACCTCAGTAAACGAAGTTTATATTACCCATTGATGAAAATAATTACCTACATAGCACTGAGTCTAGTGTTTGCATCTGGACTTAACGCAGAACCTGCTAGGGCACCCGAATCACTCACATGGAAAAATTTTGATCAAGTTGCCGATTACGTTCGTCTCAAACCGGGGGATTTAAATTACCAAAAAGTCACTTGGCATTCCACCGTCATCGACGGTCAGCGAGAGGCGCAAACGCAAGATAAGCCGCTGCTGCTTTGGCTTTATTTTGGTGATCCTCGCGCGAACTGCTGACAGAATGGTGTGAAAACAAGACAGTTTGTCTTTAACGATGAAAAAGTAGCCGAGTTTGTAAGTAAGAATTTTGTCTCCGTCGCGGCTAGCGATGTTGACTACAATAATCTGCCGGAAGATGCTAAGCGGAAGGGTGAGTTTCAGTTTCTCAGAACTGCTTTGACCGAAGCTCCTAATGGTATTCACCAAGGAATCTACGTCGTCACACCCTCTGGTAAGTTTCTTCAGAGGTGCAATGCTGGCTGGCCACACATCGATACGCGCAAGTGCCACGACCTGCTGAAGGATGCGCTGAGCAAATACCAGTCGATGCCAAAAGAGTCCCGCCTCGCTGATCAAGCTCTACCCTTGGATGAACGGTCCATGCACCGTAAGGATATGGTGCAGCCTGCGTCCGACTGGATAAAAATCCGCACCACCACACGGAGTTATCCGTTCGAGCCGATGGAGCTATTTGACCAACGCCACCCTGACTATTACAAGCTGGATCGTCTTTGGCTCACGCCGCAAACGGCACGGACACTCGTTCCTGGAAAATTGGCGGTCGGTGAGGTGTCTGAAATCTCAGGCCGTGCGCTTGATCATTTGGTTCGCGATAACCATATGATGTTAGGCTGTCCGCCGTGGAACGACGCGTCGATCAAGCAAGCTCGGCTTAAGGTAAAAATAACAGCGAGAAAAGGGAGTTTATACCAAGTCCGATACGAGGGGGATTTCCAACTCGATTCGGACTCAAAGTGGAATAAGGCAGCTTATCGGGGCAAGTTGTTAGGCAAGGCGGTCTGGGATGAAGAAAAGAAAAAGTTCAGATCGCTGAAGTGGGTAAGCCTCGGAGAACACAATCAGCGTGAGTTGCGTAAAAATGAGACACGTGGCAATGTCCACGTGACCAAAGTAGGAAGTTTGTTTGAGCTCGACCCCATGCTTCCGAATGACCGGGGTATCACCCCACACCGCTGGGAATATGGTTACTCGCGAGAGATGAAAGCTCAGGTTAAACGCTAGAATGTGATTGGTTTTGGGGATGGTATGTGGTATTGAAGATACCCATGAAAAAAAATACCCTCCTCGCGATAGCCTCAGTTTTCCTCCTTCAATGTATTCCCGCACACGCAGATGGTTCTGCTGTAGCACCCGTTAGCCAAGCTCCCTCTGAGTATCAGTGGAGTAAATTTAGTCTGGGTGTTTCTTACGTAAATCAGCAACAGGACTATGAGTTGAATGACGTCTCATTCAGGCTTCCTCCAATGGCACCTATGCTTGGTCTCGGGTCTAATTCTGTTAGTGATATTGAGAACACGGCAGAGACTTACTTGCTGAGGTTTTCCTACACCCCCCATCCACTGGTGACTTTCTTTGCTGTTGCCGGGCACGTAGATGGTGAGGTCGACGTGAGTATCGTCCCGCCAGTCGGTGACATCACTGTAGATTATGATGGTATTGTATACGGTGGCGGTGTGACTCTTAACTATGCCTATCGGCAATTTTTTGTATCGCTCACAGGATCATACACAATTGCAGATTTGGACGACGCAGATATAGACACGCTTGTTGTTTCACCAAAGATAGGTATGTTTAATGACCGCGGGGCTATCTGGATTGGTGCACAGTATCAGCGAACTGAACACAGCCAGTCAGGAAGTATCGGCCTGCCTCCGCTGGGTCAGGTGACATTCAATGTGGATTTGGAAGACGAGAAAAACTGGGGTTGGCTCGTCGGTGGACGGCTTAACTTATCGGATGATCTTGCGCTCACATTAGAAGCGGGCTTTGCAGACAGGAAGCAGGTGCTTGTCTCCCTCGAAAAGAAGTTTTAAGTCCTTGCAGAATGGCTGATGGTCACACCCTTCCTATTAAATAAATAACGAGCTGAGCTGTAAATCCAATCAAGGAAGGGTAAATTTTCGCGTTCATAATCATAGCTTCCCAAGTAGCGATTACTGTTATGCCCAACCAGTTCCATGTAGGCTGAAGCTTGGATTTCCTTACCCGACATGGTTCCACTGACGGCTACCGGGCCTTCCCAATAAATCATATAGGACGAACCGCGCGCGTCCATTTCTGCGTGATCAACGCGGGCGGTCAGACGTAGATCGATCTTCATGTTTGTTTCAGTGATTCGCCAATCAACGGGATAGCGAATTCCTGTTTTCTTGCTCAGCCAGTAGCGCGTTGGCACTATTTGCCAGTCATCGAGTGATGAGGTTTCTGAACTCCCGTCAGGTTGACTGATGACCGCGATGGATCGTGGCGTTGTATTGCCCTTCACATCACGCATACGGTAGATCATGAGTTCGTGCTGATCCTGAGTTTGTATTGCAAACCAGTCCCAGCCGCTCAGGTGCTGGTTCAGTTTGAAGGAGCCAGACTCACGATCCATCCATGCTGTTCCCTTGGTAGGATATCGGGTGCCGTTGACGGTTAGCTGTCCTTGGACATGCATACGTGTAATAGTCTGATAGGTGGTTTCATCACCGGGAGTTTTTACGAATGCGTTATTGATATGATTTTTAGATGTCGCCTTGGCTGGTGTTAGCTCAAGATCAAGTTGGTATGCATTACTAACTGCACTCAATTGGTGAACCCCGTTTGATTCATAAACTGACCATTCAGCCACCTGAACAGATGGTATTGATGTGCTCGAGCCTCTCCCTGACCGGCGTTCACCATAGTGAAAAGTTTTTGTCTTAACGTCGCAAATGGATAAGTGGGCGAACCAGGCGTTGTCGTAAAAATGACGGCCATGAATGATACGGCCGATCTTGATTTTTTTAGTGCACCTACGAAAAAACACGAGGTGAAATCCGAACTCACCTGCGTCGGTATGGAGGTGCCCATGGTAATACCACCACTCTGTCTCAGCCTCGCCATCCGAGGAGAGGATGGTGGCCTGATCATCGGGTTTCATTCTTCGGCGTAAGTTGAATAATTTAACCCCGTCTGATTTCAGAGCCCTTAAAGCGAACCAAAATGCGGAATACCTTCTTCTCACGGCAGGTAATCTTCCCGGTTTCTAGATCAAAGCGATCCGGAATTTCCACTCGGTGAATGTCCACGGAGGCAAAAAACCCGCGCTCTGAGAATACGTCGATCAAAATACCCAGTGCGATCTTGTTTTCTAACAAAGTATCTTCTGAGTTCACATGGGCTCTACCGGAAATAGCATGTGGCTGCACGATCGGCATGATCTTCTTTTCAATTAATGCGACAACTTCCTGGAAAAGCTCCGGGTGCTCAAGACGGTAGCGATCGATGCGGTAAACGAGATCTCGCCTGGCGTGTTTGATAATCTGCCCTGCCACGGGAAGGTTGCGCAGAGCATCGTAGGTTCGGGGATCAAGCTCTAGGGAGCTCTGGTAATCCAGCTCCTTGAGAATCCGGTCTTGCACAACATCAATGGGTAACTGTGCATTGATGAAGTGGTAATGGAAAATCTGCTTGAGTGAGAGTAGAGCACCGTAGGTCTTTTCTTTGAACGTGCGGTAGCGGTTACGGGCGAGCTCTTCGTTGGTGTCAGTTGGGCGCTCTTCGAGTAGCTCGCCTTCGCCTGTGCGCTTAACCTCTTCGTTATGAGCGATGACTTCGCGGCCGCGTTTCAGCTGCCGTGCAATACTCTCAGATTCATCTACAAACAGCACCATGATGTGATAAATTGGCTGCTTGAAGTGTACTTTTAGCGGCGTGTCCTGAAAGGCACGGCGCAGTGAGACCATTTTATCATAGAGCATCTTGATGCACTCCACCTGCACTTTGGTGCGCGGGAAGCCATCAAGCACCACGCCCTCGCGATACTGCGGGTCGAGCATTTCTCGGAATAGGATGTCCACCACTTCGCGATCACCAACCATGTGCCCCTCAGCCTTTAGTGCCTGCATTTGCGGTGTGTCTAACAGCGAGCTAACTACGATAGGAGGCCCTGCTATGTCACGAACCTTGCAGATGTAATTAGTATTCGTTCCTTTTCCTGATCCAGGTGCGCCGCCGAGGAGTATGATCTCTTTGGGGAAGCGCATATTTTCCTTATCGCGTTCCGCTTGCAGGCTGTCCCAAACCGAATTGAAAATGAGATGGGCGTCCTTGACCTCGAGATCATGGCTTTTCTTTGGGGCTGGTTGTGGTGCACTCACGAATGCCTGAGTAGTGAAAAGCTATTACTAAGTCGAGCTTTTACAGCAGTTCACGAGGGACAGAATTCTGGCGAAAAGTGTGTTTATGCGCAGTTTTTCCAATCGTGGTGCTGGATCGAAATAAAATGCTGTATACAAAGGGCAATTCTGCCGTATCTATAAGTCGTAATGACAAATGATTTGAACCGAAGAAAATTCATAGGCACCCTCGGTCTGGCTGCGGCTGCTGGAACGATTCCCACACTCGGGCAATCGGCAAACAAGAACAGCAAGTTGCGTATTCTCCAAATTGGTGTGAGCGGTATCGGTGTTATGGATCGTAATGCCCTAATAAAGCATCCCAAGGTAGAGATAGCTGGGTTATGTGACATCAATCAGCAGAACCTAGACGCGGTTGCTAAAGAGTTACCCAAGGCAGCGAAATACAATGACAGTAGGGATGCTTTAGGAAAGGATATCGATAAATACGATGCCGTGCTGGTCTGCACACCGGATCACGCTCACGCCGTTATGGCTCTGCATGCGCTGGCGAATGACAAGCACCTCTATCTGCAAAAACCCTGTGTCCAGCAGCTTGATGAGGTAAGAATGCTTAAGAAAGCCCTCGCGGCGAAGCCGGATCTAGTCACCCAGATGGGTAACCAGCGCTCAGCAATCAAAGGGCGGAATCAAGCGCTCGCTATTTTGCGTTCTGGTACGCTTGGAAAAACAAAATCTGCCTGGGCTTGGACAGGTAAAGTCGCCAAGAATACATACTTCAATGGGGCATGGCTCAAGGAGTATGAAAAAGGCGGAGAGGTTCCAGCCCATATCAAATGGGATCTGTGGAAACACTGCAGCACGGCTGACGTCCCTTACAGTGATGTGTTAGTCACAAGGAAGTGGCGCACCTACTGGGAGTTTGGTGGTGGCCAATTGACCGACTGGTGTTGTCACCTATTGGACGTCATCTATCACGCATTGGATCTTGATGTGCCGATTGCGGTGCAAACAAATACTCCGCAGCCTGCCACAGCAGTCGGGCACTCGGCATACAATCAGTCACGCATTACCTTCAAAAGCACCGCTCACACCGTCGGTGATGGACTAGGTCGCTTCATCGTGCACTACAATGATCATGACATTCATCCGCCAGCTTCTGAGACTGGATTGCCTCTCGGAACGAGATTCGGTACGAATAAAACGATATTTGTTTGCGAGAAGGGAACCATTGTTCTTGGTGCTAACGGAGACCTGAATATTTTCCAAAATGGCAAGCTGGTGAAGGACTTCCCACTACCGGAGGTTGCACCACGGAGTCACTGGAACGAGTGGGTCGATAATTGCTTTGGTGCAAAGAACAAGCTGCTCGGTGATGTCAATTTAGGCATTCGTGTCACAGAGGCTGGACTCCTGGCCACCAAAGCGACCCGTTACCCCAACAGGGAGCTCGTTTGGGATTCCACGGCGAACCGGTTTAAGGATGATCCACCCAATAAGCATCTGCTTAAGCGCGAATACCGCAAAGGTTTCGAGCCTCCAGCTGAATTTGCGTAATTACGCTAACGCCTTTTTTAACAAAGCGGCCGCCTGCTCGGAGTATTCGAGTTGTGCGGCTTCTTTTTGTCCGCGCGCGCTCATCTTGGTCCAAGTTTTTTTCAGAATACGGATCATCTTTTCTTCTCCTGAACTCTCAATGAGATCATCGAATTGGTATTTGAGAAAAACCAGACACAACGCGTCCTCAAGCGTCTGGCAGTCAGGATCGGTTTTCAAATGCTTCTTTAAATTCAATGACTGCACGCGCTCAATAACATCTTCAGGGCAATCAATGGCTTGAAGGATTTCTCTCGCCTTGGCAGCGTGGTGATGCTTCAGACCCTCACGCCACTTTAAGTAACCCACACGTCCCAACGGCTGGGTATCGCGTGGTACTTCCCAGCGGCAGATGTGCTGGCAGCGGGCGGCAAGCCTCAGCGACAGGGATGCGCCAGGATCAAGCGACACCACCTCCTCGGTGAGCCGTTCTGCGAAGACAAGTTCTTTGGGGCGCAACTGTCCGTCTCTATCAATCTGATTAGGGTCTTGGTTATTGGCAGCATCGAATTGCGCATATGCATTTTGAAGCAGGTAATTGTCCATGACCGAAAGAATGGATTGGCAAATGTCCGGCTGCAACCATCATTTCTTGCACAGCTAGTCACGATTAGTCATAACCCTCGTGATGCCTGCCGCCCCGTTACTTGAAATCATTCACACAGACTCCGCTTTTGTGGTGGTTAACAAGGTGAGCGGCATGCTTGCAGTCCCAGGGCGTGGTTCAGAAAAGAGAGACAGCGTTGCTGATCGCGTGAGGCGCATGTTTCCTGACTGTATCGAACAGCCAGCTGTGCATCGACTCGATATGGATACCTCTGGCATAATGGTCGTGGCATTGACAGCGGAAGCCCATCGGAACTTATCCAGACAGTTTCATGAGCGGGTGACTAAAAAAAGATACGTCGCCTTGTTAGAGGGTGTTCTTGATCAGGATAGCGGAACGATTGAGCTTCCCTTTCGGCTAGACGTGGACAATCGCCCGCTCCAAATTTACGATGAGGTACACGGGAAAATGGGTACGACTCACTGGAGAAAATTGGCCGTTGAGGGCGAGGAAACACGCGTAGAATTCATACCCATCACAGGAAGAACCCATCAGCTGCGCTTACATGCGTCCCATGCAAAAGGTCTGGGCATGCCTGTCGTGGGCGACCCTTTTTACGGCAATGGAACTGGGCCAGGTCAGCTGAAGTTGCACGCTTGTGAGCTGACATTCGCACACCCTGAAACTGGCGAAATATTGACTTTTAAGAGTGATCCGAATTTCTAAATGAGGATTGTCCACTGATCTTGCTTGTCAGTGCCGCAGCCATCACCAGGAGTGCAGCACTTGCCCACAGACAGAGGCTAAGCCCTCCGGCGAGAAACATGAGACCAGAGAGAAGTGTCCCGACAAGTCTCCCCCATGCATTTGCCATATAGTAAAACCCGACGTTTAGTGCAACTTCGTCATTATCAGTGAAAGCCAGAATTAGATAGGAGTGGACGGATGAATTGACGGCAAAAACAGCACCAAATATTGCCAGCCCTATGAGGATCGATGCAACTGGGTGAAAATTAAGCTGCACCGCTAGAGCCAGTGCTGCGGTGACAGCAGTCAGTAGAATAACCCACCAAGATGCCGCTGAGCTAATATCTTGTTTGCGAACAAATTTAGGCGCGGACGCCTGAATAATTCCGTAGCCAATGACCCAGGCTGCCATGAATGCTCCCACCTGATTGAAACTCCAACCGAGCCCTGACTTCAGAAAAACCGGAAGCGCGACCACAAACCAAACGTCACGGGAGGCAAAGAGGCAGAAGCGCGCCGCCGAGAGCCAGTTGATTTCTCGGCTCTTCGACAGCAGTTGGGTGAATTTCACCTTACGTTTGCTCTTGCCCATATCTTGCCGAAGAAATGTCAAAGCGGCAGCAAGTATTACGCCTAGGGCACCCGCCATGAGCCAGAGTGCTCCTGCGAACCCAAGCCATGTTAATAATATGCCACCTAACAGAAATCCGACACCCTTCAGTGCATTCTTAGATCCAGTGAGGATCGAGACCCATTTGAAAAGTGCGCTTTCACCCTCATTCACGAGCAGTTTAACAGCGCTTTTTGAACTCATTTTCGTTAAGTCCTTTGCAATTCCAGATAGAGCCTGTGATGCCATCACGTAAGCCACGGAAATGGCAGCAGTCCATCCGGGGTTGACCAGCGAGAGCATCATCAGCGAGACCACTTGCAGCGAAAGCCCGGCGAACAAAGTGAATTTTAATCCCACCCGCGAACCGATCCACCCTCCGAGTAGATTGGTTAGAACACCGCAGAACTCGTAAAGCAAAAACAGAAATGCCAGCTGCACCGGTGTGTAGCCCCACTCGTGAAACTGCAGCAGCACAAGCATGCGCAACGCTCCGTCCGTGAGTGTGAACCCCCAGTAGGATGCGGTGACAATCGCGTAGCTTTTGATGTTCATAATTTAACCACGAATCTCACATATCTCACGAATGTACCGAGATTGATTATTCAGTTGTGAACCACGGAAGGAACGGAATACACGGAAGTTTTTTAAGACGCTAAGCATAAATACATCATCCCATTTCCGTGTATTCTGTCTTTTCCGTGGTCATATTCGTTTCATCGTGTTTGGAAAAGATTAGCCCGATTCGTAAGATTCGTTGTTTCTATAGTGACTTAGCAACCTTGGCGGTGAGTTCCATCATGCGGGTGGCGTAACCTACTTCATTGTCATACCATACAAGCAGCTTCAGCTGTGTGCCATCTGTGACCATGGTTGATTGGGCATCGACGATGCCAGACCTAGGGTCGTTTGTGAAATCAGCAGAGACGAGAGGCTTCTCTTCGTAGCCGAGAATTCCCTTCAACTCTCTTTCGGATGCTTGTTTGAGTAGGGCGTTGATCTCGCCTACAGTGGTGCTGCGGGGGAGTTCCAGCACGATGTCTGTAAGTGAGGCATTGAGTAGAGGAATACGAACAGCGACGCCATCCAGTTTACCCTTGAGTTCAGGGTATATCATGGTGATGGCGGTAGCGGAACCTGTTGATGTAGGGATCAGTGAGTTCAGGCATGAGCGCGCGCGGCGGAGATCTTTATGTGGCGTATCCACAACCACTTGGGTGTTAGTCACATCATGCATTGTGGTGATCATGCCGTGGACAATTCCTACTTTTTCAAAAATCACTTTGATGACGGGTGCAATGCAGTTGGTTGTGCAGGATGCTGCGGTGAGCAGATGGTGCTTATCCGGCTCATAGAGGTGGTCGTTGCATCCCATCACGATGTTTAATGCACCTTCCTTAACCGGAGCCGCTACGATGACCTTTTTTACTCCCGCGTCGAAGTAGGGTTGAAGTAGCTCTGGAGTGCGATAGGCACCTGTGGAGTCGATCACTATATCCACATCTGTCAGATCCATTTCGGTGGGAGATGCTGCATTACTGTAAGCGATGCTTTTTCCATCCACGATGATGTTTTCAGAATCATGAGAGATGTCACGATCCCATCGGCCGTGTACGCTATCGTATTCTAACAAATGAGCGGCAGTTTCTGCTCCGCCATGCAGTTCGTTTACCGTAGTGATAGAGTAGGCGGGGTCATTCCAGCCAGCGCGGAAGCCGAGTCGACCCATACGGCCAAACCCATTGATTGCAATATTCATGTGAAGTTTGTTAGTTTTCAGAGTTCGGTTATAGGCTCAGCAGCATTTAGTTTCAGGCGAGCACAGTTCGGGGCGGCCTTGACAGCAGTCTTCAGTTAGAAACTGCATCAGCGATGACATACCCTGAATGTTTAGTCGGTAAATGATAGAGCGCCCGTCACGTTCAGAGATGATGAGGCCGGCGTGTGAGAGCTCTTTCAGATGGAAAGATAATGTTGGCTTGGCTATCCTAAGTTGCCCAGCGATATCACCCGCGCAGATACCCTGCTCGCCGCACCGCACAAGAAGGCGAAAGACCTCCAGTCGGTTAGGCTGAGCCAGAGCAGATAGTGCGTCTGCCGCTTCGTTTAATTCCATGGTTATGGAAATATCGAATGCATGGAGAATTGTCAATGGATATCTGGGTGACGAAATACTCATGCTGTTCACTCTGAGTGAGTTTTAAGATCGAAATTCAGGGTTCATTCTTTGAGGATAGTGTTGTATACCTCAGGAAAGATGGCGCTGGGCGAAGCTTACAGACTACAGATCAATACATCGGTTCATCTTAAGGAACTGGATGAGGAGGAGTGCAGAGCGCTTATTTTCGCGATGCATGATGTGTCTGTCTTGTATGGAATGCAGATCCTGACCTACCGCGTGAGGTTGGCGAATTTGATGGTGCTTGCGGAATCGAGACTGAAGGATTTTTTAGTAGAAGACTTCGTGGCTGCAGAGGAAAAGCAGCCGGGAAGTGGAAGAGCGCTGCTAACTGCTAGTTACCGAAAGTGTTTTGGTGATGCTACAGTTGATCTTTTGAATTTGGAAATAACCGACACCGCAAAATCCGAAAGTGTTTCTGAGGAGGTGGCGTTGCATCGCGTGGTAAGGAGGCTGGGGAACCCTGAATCATTCATGAATCGGATTAGCGGGGTCTTTAGTGCATGGGTTGAGCGAAATCGCCCGGATTTATATTACAGATTAGATGGTGAAGTCTTTGTGGATTCTCCAGAGGTGTCAAAACTCGTGGGTGATCATGCTCTGCGCAATGCAGCGGCGGAGATGGATCGCGCCGCGATTGATCACGATCAAGGCAATGATCCGCGTGTGTTCTGGTCTGGTTACTCTGATGCGTTGCGCGGTGATCAGCTCGCTATGGATGGTTTGAAAATACTCATTGCCAGCCCTCACGCTACCTCGATGGAGGCGCTCGAATATAAGGAATGGCTGTCGAAGAACCGATCCGAGATCTTATTAGAGTTAGAAGAGGAGGTGGGTCTGCCTGAGGAAATCCATGTGTTGCCTAACAATCCGCCGCGCTTAAAAAGAAAAAGGAGATCCTTTAGCTCGGGATCATCTAGCCAAGCGAGCAAACCTGTAAGGGTTACATCGCCGGTTTCTCTCGGTTGGAAGAGTGTTGTGGCTGGTTTTTTAGTTTTGCTTTGTATCTGCGCAGCCGTGATTTACTTTATCCAGCATCGTAAGCCTCCCACAAATACCCCGCCAAAGCCATTGACGGCTGAGGCAGAGATACCGACCAATGAATCTGAACAAAATGATCTAGATAAATTGGAAACCGCGATGCGCGCATTGTCTGGTCCTGACTCAATGAAGCTTGCTGAGAAGTTTACCATGAGCATTGATATAGAGACTAGGCTCAAGCTCTGCCGATACCCTGAGAAGATTCGCAAACGCCTGTCAGATTACCCTGAGCAAGCTGTCTCCGTGCCCCCTAAGGCTGTGATTCCTGGAAGAATAATGCAGCTTCCTAACATTATTTTTCGTGGCTTCAGAGCCGAGTTTGCCGATGGCAGTACCCGTGCGGTATGTGTAGTGTCTACTGATGACGGTTTGAAAGTTGATTGGGATGCTTATGCGCGATACGGCACTGCAACGTGGCGGGGTCTTCTAACAGGTGTGGCGAAGATGGCGGACATGCGGGTACAAGCGGTCAAATCAAATTACTATAACTTTAACTACAGAGATGAGGAAAAGTGGCTCAGCCTCACACTAACATCGCTCGACCATGATGGTAACCTCCACGCGTATGCACGCCGGGGCACCAAAACGGCAAAGCTTCTAATGAATGGGCTAACAGAGCAGGGCGGGGGAGGCTGGCAGCCTATCATTCTCAGAATTTCCTCAGATGGAGATAGTTACAAAAGAAAGCAATTTACGATCGAACGTCTGCTCGCGTTTGGCTCCGTGGTGGGAGATGTAGATGCGGAAGACGCTTGGGATGATTCAGCGCAAGATCAGCCTTAATCGATACTTCCACGCCGTGGGCGCAGGTTTTTTGTGTCTGGCTATGGGTGATTTGGGAGGGCTCACTCCTTTTCCGCGATCCAGTGTAGGGCTTTTTCTGTGACGTCAGGTGGTGCGATAACATGTCCGCCGGGGAAAGGAAATTCCTTCACCTTGCAGCGTTTCTTTTTCAGTAACGCGGTATCGCGCTCGACGTAGTGGTTCGCATTCTTATCCTTGTCGCCGTTGACGATGGCGACGCGCATTTTTTTACTGGTCTCGACACCTTTCGAGCCGAGCCAGCCGCCGTAGGCGAGAATACCTTTCCACGGTCGCTCGAATTGACCGGAAAAGTCGTATGCCCTGAGTGCACCTCCAGACATACCGCCGAGGTAGAGTGCCTCCGGATCGTGGGGCAAGCTGGATTCAATATGTGGTAGAAGATCGGTGAAGCGCTTGGTAAATTCCTTTTCATTGCCACCGTTTTTAAATGTGTCACAGCCCACTGCGATCCAGCCAAGAGCATCACATCCCTGCCGCACGTTTCTGAGGATGCTATTACCTCCGCCGCCGGGAGAGAACATGATTAAGACAGGGTATTTCTTGGAGCCACCAAAGCCTTGCGGGTAGTAGACATGATAAGCTGTAGGCAGCTCACCATCTGATTTCATGGCGATGGTTTTGCCCGCGTTCTTACTCATCTCGGCGTGCTTCACTTTTTGCGCCGCCTTTATCTTTTCCTGATCCTCATGCCACTGCTCAAGCCATGTGTGGTCGGCTTCACTGAGCTTATCTATCGTCAGAGTGTAAGTCTTGTCGTTTCTCATCCGGATCGTGACCTTCGCGCTCTCCTTATCGTAGCTCACGAGCTCGGCTGTGATTTTTTTGCCTGCTGAACTAGTCCACTCACGCATCTCGGCCTGGCTGGCTGAAGAGATAACTAACAGGCTGAAAAAGAAAAGGGAAACGCGTTTCGTCATGAAACGCTACTAACCGAAATGCAGCTTAAAAGCAAGCTGATACGCGCTAGGCTACATTTTATCTTTAGCAACGGTTGTTGTTGGGTTGATCACGATTTTGCCATCGGCAAGCATCTGGCTATTGCTCTGGGTGGCGTCGCCGCCGACCATCATTTTCGTAGGTGCTGGCTCGGGAGTTACAGGAGGTTCAGTCGCCGCAATAGCTGTCCTAACAACATTGGGGTTCACTGTGGCTGCGCCGTCAGAAACAGGTAGTGGCTGTCCCGTGGTGCCCCCTGTCGGGCCCTGTGCCGCGGACGCCTGTTCAGCTGTTTCTGGCTGGCCGGCACCACGTTCTGCGTCGACGACTACGTGTTTCGCATCCACGCGATCCATGGGAATGGTGACGGCGGGTGGCGGTGTAGGATCGCTGTTTAATCTGGGCGACTGCTCATACATCTTGTGCACGATCTTTTCGGCGGTGACCTCCTCAAGGTCGGGGATTTTGATGGGGGTGGTGTGTCCCTTCATCGCCTTTTTGAGCTGCTCGGCCTCCCTGTCATCACGTTTCATCCAGGGAAGCTCACCAAGGTTGGGTTTATCATCTTTAAAATTGCCCCAGATCTTTTCTTTATCGTCGGTCCATAGTAAAAAATGTTCGAGGTCCGGGCTTGCCAGCGTCGGGTCTTCAGCCAGTGCAGCTCCGTAGAATCGTGCCGCCTGCATGACCATACCGTAGTGCATCAGCGCGTTTGCCAGCCCGAGGTTCTGCACCGCCTTACCCTTGTTGAGCTCCTGGATACTCGTGAGAAGTCGGATCGCCTTGCGCGGTGCTCCTTTTCCGAGAATTTTAACAGCAAATCCGAGCTCAAGATCGATGCTTGGGATCTCGGGAGCTTCCCAAATAACGTCGGCGGCCTCTTTGGTTTTACCGTCGTTGTAGAGCAGCTGGGCGAGCTTCTTGCGCGTTATCCAGTCGGTGGCGTCATTTTCAATCAGCTGACGGAGGTGCGATTCTGCAAGGTTCTGTGCGGATGATTTTTCAGACATAGGCTTGAAGGGATACTCCAACGTCTAGTCGAATCAATACTCTGCGTCGAGCGGAGAAATTCTAACGGTTACTCTTTCCCTGGCTCTTGTTTCTTCTCGCCTTTATTTTTTGCTGGCACGAATTTAAGCACCGTGCCGTTGATGCAATAACGCTTGTCAGTAGGGGTGTTGAATCCCTCTCCCGTGAACACGTGGCCAAGATGGGCGTCACACACCTTGCAAACGACCTCGATGCGTAGTCCGTCGATATCAGGAACGGCTTTTACATTCTTTGCTTTTGATGGATCGTAAAATGATGGCCACCCGCAGCGGGCATCGAATTTTTCTTTGGAGGAAAATAATTCGGCGTCGCAGCCTACACAGTAGTAAGTGCCGGCACCCTGTTTCTTGAACTGTTTGTACACTTCGCCTCCAGGACGCTCGGTGCCTGCCTGACGTGCTACGCGGTACTGCTCGGGGGTGAGTTTCTTTTTCCACTCGGCATCGGATTTTTTCACGGGTTTGATAGGTTGGGCGGGTGGGGTGTCTGAGGTGGCCATAGGTTTTTGTTCTTCTGCGAGAGTTGCGAAATGGGCAACGGCGAGCATGCCGCCGCCGATAATGAGATAAGTGATGATTCTGCTAGCCGATTTCATAGTCTTAGTTTTTTAATATAGATTTGAACGTATGAGCTGTCAACTGGGGCAAATATTCCCCCGTTAGTTAGCGAGTCCTATCGGGAAAAGAATATTCAGTAACATGGTCAGGAAAAAATTGGTGATCAGAATAGCAAGTGAGGAGAAGACCATGGCACGGGTGGTGCCGCTACCCACTCCAACAGCTCCGTTTTTTGCTTTAAGTCCCTGATGGCATGAAATCAGCACAATAAGAATCCCGAAGAAAAATCCTTTGATCAAGGAAATGTAGATGTCCGCCATCTCAGTGTGTTCTCTCGTGTGGTGAACCCACCATGCTTCCGGGACACCAAACGTCTGGGTGCCCACTACCCAGCTCGCCGCGATACCGAATGCCGCCGCTTCAGTGATCAAGAGCGGCACGGAAACTACCATCGCAATGAGCCGCGGAGTGACCAGGTAATCGATGGGGTGCACACTCATCGAGCGTAGAGCATCAACCTGCTCTGTAACTTGCATAGTGCCTATTTCCGCTGCCATGGATGCCCCTACGCGCCCTGCTAGCATGATGCCTGTTAGGACGGGGCCAAGCTCACGTAGCATCCCTACGCTCACCAATGCGCCACCCATGGATTCCATCTTTAAACCACTCAATTGGAATAGACCCTGAGCAGCTAGTACAGCACCGACGAAGGCACCGGTGACAATGACAACGGGTTGTGATCGAAAACCGATCTCAACAATTTGGTGCATTAGCATACGCACACGTTTTTTTCCGCAGAGCAATGATTCACAAATCTTACAAGCTAGTTCAAACAGTTGCCCGAGATAGTCGAGAAATGTAAGAACTGGTTTGCCAAGCGCTGAGAGCATGATGTGTAGAATAAAGCTATTCCTGAAGCTAGGCGAGCGGGAAAAATGCATCTAACCTTTTCGCACAATGACAATAGGCAATAAAATAGCGCATGCTTGCTAGTAATATTCGCATAGGCTAACTTCGATTTATGGAAAACTTCTCAGACATTTTTTCAAATTTTAACATGTCGGATATCGTGCTTGGGTTGTGCCATCTTGGGCTCGCTTATGTGTTGTCAGTGCCGATTGGGTGGGATCGGGAAAAGGTCTCAAGGTCTGCCGGAATCCGTACTTTCCCACTGGTGGCAGTATCTTCATGCGCTTTTGTTATGATGGCGCGTGACGTAGACCCTGATACCATGTCACGTGTTTTTCAGGGAATTGTCACGGGTCTGGGTTTTCTGGGAGGGGGAGCCATTCTGAAAAACAAAGACCATGTGGTGGGGATGAGCACTGCGGCTGCAATCTGGCTGACTGGTGCAATGGGAGTAGCATGTGGCCTACAGCGCTATGAGACAGCGGTAGCTTTGACGCTTATTTGTTTTCTATCCTTACGCTTCGGCAAGGTCGTCAAAGGGCGTAATGGAGATGATGAGGTGGCAAGCTGATCATTGGGAAGCGTGCATAAAAAAGCTCGGCTCGCCGTGAGGCAAGCCGAGCTGTAGGGTTAATGATTGTTCAATAGAAGAAAACGCCGCTTAGAGCGAGCCCTTGAGGCTGGATGAGCATTTGAAACCAACGGTCTTGGAGGCCTTGATTTTCATTGCTTCGCCAGTCTTAGGGTTACGACCCATGCGTGCTGCACGGTGCTTGACTTCAAAGGTGCCAAATCCAATAAGCTGGACTTTACCATCTTTCTTCACTCCCTTTGCAATGCTGTCAAGGACAGCGGCAAGGGCATCTTCTGCGCAACGTTTAGTTGCATCTTTCCCGAGGGAATTCTGAACGGCTTCGACGAGTTCGGATTTATTCATAACGTGGATCTTTTCCCACTAATCGATGCTAATGTAAAGTTAAATAATTCTCTATTTTTCCTAGGGAATACTTGACTTCGAGCCTGTATTTGGTTGGCACCTAGAAGGGATAAGGTGCTCAAAACCCTTATTTATTGGCGTTTTATTGTTGTTAGAAACTGTTAGGCTTGTTGTGTCCTTTGATTTTATGGGGTGGATGCGTGTTGACGGGTTAGATTACTTATGAGAAAAAGCGTCTTATGCAAACCTCTGTTGACGCTCTCGTTGCTAAAGCCGCCCGAGTTGTCCGTTCGGCTGCACCTGCAATGCCGCGGCGCGAGGAAATGGCGCAAGAGCTCTCGGATGCGGATGCCGCTCAAGAGCGTGGTCATTTTCTCCCCGATGAAGACGAGCGCATTCGCGAAGTCTTTGCACGTTATCTTAGCGTTCGCGGCGTGCTGCTAGAAGCTGTGGAGTCTATCCAACCCATCCTTGATCGACAAGGTGAGTTGAATTCAGGGAACAAAACAGAAGATAGGCATTTGCGCACTTTTGTAATTGGGTTTGCAGCCGCGACGATACTTGTGCGCTCTGCGAACTTTATGGTGGGATTGGCTAAAGACCGATCCGCAGTCTGGAAGAAGCTTGATGAAGCTGAACCGCGCTATGGTATCCAGGCAAAGAGCTACACGGCTATTTACAAGAACCTCAGCTCCTCGCGCAGAATGTGGCGCTACCATGAGGCGATGACTTTTTACGAAGTGCACAAGGAGGATATTGCCGAGCTATCTGAAGATCCCGTCATAGGTCACTTAGTTCGATTATTGGCTAAGGAGGAGGCGTTCTTTGAGAAACGAAAGCGCAGCTACCTGAAAAAGAAATGGGACTATCGACTCTACTCCTTCAAGCGACGCAATGTTTCCGGCTATAAAAAAGTCATGTTTCATCTACTCAAGCTGAGTGGCAGTGCGATCGCTGAGATGAAACAGCCATTTGTCAAAGGTCTAGGGCAGGGGCATCGAGTCACTGTTGAGACACACTCCGAGCTCGTATCTCTCATCAGGGCAGGGGATGTATTCATCACTCGGCATGACGATGCCATGAGTAATCTGTTTCTCCCCGGCTTCTGGCCTCATGCTGCTTTATATATAGGTAATCAGGGGGAAAGGGATGCTTTGGGTGTCTCGCTCCCTGTAGAAGATGGTCGCTGCTTAAGAGACTTTCATTTTCTTGAGGCTAAAAAAGATGGCGTGCTCTTTCGCCCGCTTACTGAAACCTTGCAGGTGGATGCATTTATGGTTCTGAGACCCAAGCTGGATGAGTCCTCACGCGCGGAGGCTCTCAATCGCGCCCTGACCCACGAGGGTAAGCTCTACGACTTTATATTTGATTTTCGTAAGGCGGACAGGCTCGCCTGCACCGAGGTGGTTTACCGTAGTTATCACGGTGTGGGGCCTATATCGTTTGAGCTGCGCCGCCACACTGGCCGCCCCTGCCTCTCTGCTGAAGATCTGATCGAGCAAGCTCTGGGGTCGGGTCACTTTGAAAAAATCGTTGAGTTCGGCGTCGATGGTGATGTGTTGAAGAGGGCTTAGGGGTGTGCATATATTGCTTCATATGTGCTTACTATCCAAGTAGTTAGAGATTAATTGGCAGACTTTGTGAAAAATTTCACAAATAGACTTGCGCGCACCAGTTCTGCGGGATATGTCCGCGCCGCTGGAGAGCATCCGGCACACGAATCCATGGCTAATTTTTTGTCATTTTCCACTAAACGCGCACTACTACCCCTCTTTTTGATGCTTCTCGGCGTCGCTGATGCATCGGCGGCTGGTGGACAGCTGCCACTTTACGCGCACTCTCCGTTCGAGGGGACTCCATTTTCTTGGATCACCAACTCCATGCTCATGGTATGGATGGGTGCAGCGATCATTCTACTGTTCTGCCGTGCTGCCACTAAGCAGCTCAGCATGGTGCCCGAGGGGTTCCAGAATTTCGCTGAGTGGTTAATCGAAAGTCTCTACGATTTCTTCGGAAATGTGCTTGGTGACCACTTGGTTAAGCGCACATTTTGGTTTTTTGGAGGCACATTCTTACTCATCCTCACCGTCAACTACCTCGCGCTTCTTCCCGGCGTAGGAACAATCACCTATGTGGACAATGCCGGCAATCTCCAGGGTCTTCTCCGTGGTGGTAATGCCGACCTGAACATGACTGCCGCGATGTCGCTGACATTCGCCATTCTCTGGTTCTACTGGGCGCTGACCGAGAATGGAGTCAAAAACTTCCTTTCTCATATCTTTGCCCCCAAGGGCGACTTCAAAGGAGGAATGCTTGCCGGTATGGTCTGTATCTTCTTTGTGGTAGGTATCCTTGAGGTCATTTCCATCGCCATCCGCCCGGTTGCTCTTAGTTTCCGTCTTTTCGGAAACATCTACGGTGGTGAGCAGACTCTCGGTAGCCTGATGCTGCTCCTTCCCAAGTATATGGCTTTCCTGCCGGCGCTTCCGTTCTACTTTGTGGAGTTGCTCGTCGGCCTGATTCAAGCTCTTGTATTTACTCTCCTCTCCGCCGTCTTCCTCAAGCTCATCTGTGACCACGGCGACGGCCATTAAACTTTCCACACTTTTGGATGTCAGACCATAGGCAAACAGTGGGGGCATCCGGAAAACAACAAAAACCAAAAACAACTAACTAAACAATACCATGGCATTTACTAAAGCATTCGCAGTAGCTCTCGCAGCCCTCGGTGGCGGAATCGGAATCGGTATCCTCGGCTCAAAAGCCGCTGAAGCCACCGGACGTAACCCAGGTGCCGCCACTCCAGTACTCACCATCGCCATTATTTTGGCGGCTCTTATCGAGGGTATCTTCATCCTCACCGCATTCGCTGTTAACTTCGGTTAATTTACGGATTAAAAAATCCTACCGGGTGCCGCCGGATACACAAATTTCCGGCGGCGCCCACCCCCTAGCTTTCTAGCAATTTTTACGATAGCTTTTTCCATTTTCAACTAACATCACAATATCATGTTTTCTACGATCATAGCTGCATCCGGAGCCGCGACTGAGGCAGGCAAAACAGGTCTTTTTGAGACCTTCGCGGTCGACTGGCCGTTCTTTGTAGCCCAGCTGGTTAACTTCATTATTGTGATCCTTGTGCTCAAGAAATTCGCGTTTGGCCCGATCCAGAACATACTCGAGCAGCGCAAGACACGTATCGCCGAAGGTGAGGAGAAGCTAAAGCGCATCGAGCAGCAGCTTGCTGAATCTGAGCAGCGCACCCAAGAGGCAATTGATAAGGCCAATGCCGATGCCCAACGTCTCATTTCCGAAGCAAAAGAAAGTGCAGCAGCCCTCTCTGAGAAGAAGGCTCAGGAGGCTGTCGCGTCAGCACAAAATATTTTGGCCAAAGCCGAAGAGGCAGCCGCCGCCGAGCGCAAGACGATGCACGCCGAGCTCAAGAAAGAGTTTGGTCGTCTCGTCACCAATACCACAGCCAAGGTCACCGGTAAGGAACTCACTGATGCCGATCAGAAACGCATCAACGAGGAAGCACTCGCCAGTGTGGAAGGCTAAATTTAAAGATCTCATCTTACCGATCAACGCACACTTGCCATGAAAGTTTCCAAGGACGCCGCCAAAGCAGCTAACCGCATCTTCAAGCTCTGTTCACAAGACGGTAAGCTTGATGAGGGGAAATTCAGCAAGGCAATCACTTTGATCGCTGAATCCAAGCCACGCGATTATCGTGCTATTCTTCACTCCCTTCGTCGCCTCGTGCGTCTCGATATAGAAAGCCGCAAGGCTGTCGTAGAGAGCGCTACCGAAATGGAGGCAGATGTAAAATCCAGACTCGAATCTAATCTCAACGAGCAATACGGCGGAGGCTTAAGCTTCACCTACACAGTGAGCCCCGAGCTTCTCGGTGGCACCCGTATCCGTGTCGGTAATGACGTCTGGGATGCCTCTGTAAAATCCCGCCTCGATCGCCTAGCGAATGCATTTTAAACATCTTCAATCTGAAAACTTCAAACTAACAAAGCCATGAGCAGTATCCTCCAGGAACTTGAAAAACAAATCGCCAACGTCTCCTCGACAGTTGAAAAAAGCAACGTCGGCACCGTCCGCGAGACAGGTGACGGAGTCGCCAAGGTCGAAGGCCTCAGTGACGTGCAACTCAACGAGATGATCGAATTCCCTGGTGGCCTCACCGGACTCGCCCTTAACCTAGAGGAAAGCGAAGTCGGTGTTGTGTTCCTAGGTGACGGTCTTCACATCAAGGAAGGCGACGAGTGCCGCACCACAGGTAAGCTACTTTCTGTGCCTGTAGGAAACGGACTGCTTGGCCGCGTTGTTGATACCTTGGGTGCTCCAGTCGATGGCAAAGGCGAGATCGAATCCGCCGCTGAGTATCCTGTTGAAAAAATCGCACCCGGCATCATTAAGCGGAAATCTGTTTCCGTGCCACTGCAGACCGGTATCGCATCCATCGATGCGATGATCCCAATCGGTCGTGGTCAGCGTGAGCTTATCATTGGTGACCGCTCCACAGGTAAGACGACCATCGCCGTCGACACCATCATTTCCCAGGCAAACCAGAACCGCGAGGCAGCTGAAGGCCGTCTCGAAGGCCACAAGCCAGTGCGCTGCGTATACGTCGCCATCGGTCAGAAGCTCTCTAACGTCACCCGTACCGTCAAGACCCTTGAGGACGCCGGTGCCCTTGAAAATACCATCGTTGTTGTCGCATCCGCGTCGGACTCCGCTACCAGCCAGTTCCTTGCTCCATATGCAGGTTGCGCCATGGCAGAATACCTGATGGACCAGGGTGAGGACGTGCTCATCGTTTATGATGATCTTTCCAAGCAGGCGGTTGCCTATCGTCAGGTTTCGCTCGTTCTCCGCCGCCCATCAGGTCGTGAGGCATACCCTGGTGACGTTTTCTACCTGCACTCCAGACTTCTTGAGCGTTCCGCACGTCTCTCCGAAGTTGAAGGTGGTGGATCAATTACCGCGCTTCCCATTATTGAAACTCAGGCCGGCGACGTGTCCGCCTACATTCCGACCAACGTGATTTCCATCACCGACGGTCAGATCTTCCTCGAAACCGACCTCTTTTACCAAGGTATCCGCCCAGCTATTTCCGTCGGTCTCTCCGTTTCCCGTGTGGGATCCGCAGCGCAGACTAAGGCGATCAAGAAAGTGGCAGGAACGACCAAGCTCGACCTCGCTCAGTTCCGCGAACTTCAAGCATTCGCTCAGTTCGGCTCCGACCTCGACGAGGGCACCAAAAAGAAACTCGACCGCGGTGCTCGCATCGTGGAGCTCTTCAAGCAGAACCAATACGCACCCAAGTCCATGGCTATGGAGGTGGCAGTGCTCTGGTCCATGCAGAACGGCTACTTTGACGATGTCGAAGTGGAGCGCGTCGAAGAGTGCCAAGCTGCTCTCGAGACTTACTTCGAAGAGCGCAAGGCTGATGTTCTCACCACAATCGCTAACGAACAAGCACTCAGCGACGATCTCAACGAGTCTCTTAAGTCCGCCGTCGAAGACTTCAAAAGCTCCTGGAAGTAATCTTCTTTCCTGACTCCCGATTCCTGACACCTGTCCCCTGAACCATGGCTAACCTTCGTGACATCCGCCGACGCATCAAGTCGGTCAAAAACACCGCGCAAATCACCAAGGCGATGGAGCTTGTCGCTGCGGCCAAGATGAAAAAGGCGCAGGATCAGGCGATTGCTGGTCGTGAATACGCGGACTCACTCAATAACGTCCTGACTAATCTTAAGGACAATGCGGATGAGGATTCTCACCCGCTGTTAGAAAAGCGTGAAGGTAAAAAAGAGCTCATGCTCGTCATCTCCACGGACAAAGGACTCTGTGGCGGATTAAATACTAACCTGCTTAAAAAAGTCCGCGCTACAGCCAGCGAGGATGCAGATTACATCACCGTCGGTAAAAAACTGCGTCAGCAAATTGCTAAGGCAGGTGGTAACCTAGTCGCCGATTTCCATATTGCCGACCCCGTCCCATTTGCAGACGCCAAGCCGATCGCCAAGTTCGTCACTGAGAAATTTCTCGAAGGCGACTACGACCGCATCACAGTCGCGTTTAACAACTTTGTCTCCACACTCCGCCAGGAGCCATGGGTTGCACAGCTGCTTCCTATCGAATCCGATACGCTCGCTGAAAGGCGTGCTTACGAGGGCGTTGGTAAGGACGCCGTTCACGAGACCGATAAGGACGGAGCCCTCTCGCGCGATTACCTCTTCGAGCCAGATGCCGAAGGCGTGCTCGACAAATTGCTTCCGCTCTACATCAATTTCCAGCTCTACCAAATGATCGTCGAGGCACGCGCCTCAGAGCACTCAGCCCGAATGGTCGCCATGAAGTCCGCCACCGATAATGCCAACGGCATGATCAAGGATCTCACCCTCGAGTATAACAAACTCCGCCAAGCAGCAATCACCGCCGAGCTTCTCGAGATCACCACAGCCATGAAGGCAATGGAGTAGTCTCTAACTACGACATCACATCCCACGCAAATTCTGAACAATTCTGTTAATTCTGTCTAAAAAATTCTCTAACTAACCAACCACCATGTCCAACCAAGGAAACATCGTCCAGATCATCGGCGCCGTTGTCGATGCCGACTTCTCAAAAGCTGACAAGCTCCCAGACATCTACACCGCTCTCGAGGTAAACTATGACCTTTTCGGTGAAGAGACCAAACTTGTTCTCGAAGTGCAGCAGCACCTCGGTGACGGTTGGGTGCGTGCCGTGGCCATGAGTACTACAGAAGGTCTCAAGCGTGGTATGGCTCTCACTGATACAGGTGCCCCTATCTCCGTTCCCGTTGGTGAGCAGGTGCTTGGTCGTATTTTCAACGTTACCGGTGACCTTGTTGACGAAAACAAGCCACTTCCATCTCCTGATCAGCGTTCCGCTATTCACCGCCCTGCACCATCACTTGTTGAGCAGTCCGCTAACACTGAGGTTCTCGTGACAGGCATCAAGGTGATCGACCTCATCTGCCCACTGCTGAAAGGTGGTAAGGGTGGTATGTTCGGTGGTGCTGGTGTGGGTAAGACCGTGGTGATCATGGAGCTGATCAACAACATCGCCAAGGCGCACGGTGGTTACTCCGTCTTCGCCGGTGTGGGTGAGCGGACTCGTGAGGGTAATGACCTTTACTGGGAAATGATCGAATCTGGCGTTATCGCCGTTGAGCAGGATGAAAAAGGTCACCCCAAGCTCGACGAGCGTGGTAACCCGGTTCTCAAAGATGGCTCCAAGGTGGCGCTTTGCTACGGTCAGATGAACGAGCCTCCCGGCGCCCGTCTCCGTGTTGCTCTCTCCGCTCTCGCCATGGCAGAGCACTTCCGTGATGAAGACAACCAGGACGTGCTTCTCTTCGTGGACAACGTGTTCCGTTTCTCCCAGGCAGGATCTGAGGTGTCCGCACTTCTTGGCCGGACGCCATCCGCTGTGGGATACCAGCCAACCCTCGCCGAGGAAATGGCCGGCCTTCAGGAGCGTATTACTTCTACTAACAAGGGATCGATTACATCCATTCAGGCGGTTTACGTTCCTGCGGATGACCTTACCGACCCCGCACCCGCTAACACCTTCGCTCACCTTGATGCGACGGTTGTGCTTGAGCGTTCACTCGCTGAGCAGGCGCTCTTCCCAGCGGTTGACCCACTTGCTTCTAACTCCAAGGCGCTCGCTCCCGAGGTCGTTGGTGAGGAACACTACCGCGTTGCCCGTGGTGTTCAGCAGGTGCTTCAGCGCTACAAAGACCTTCAGGACATCATCGCGATTCTGGGTATGGACGAACTTTCTGATGAGGATAAGCTCTCTGTGTTCCGTGCCCGTAAGATTCAGCGTTTCCTCACCCAGCCATTCCACGTGGCGGAGGTCTTCACCAACGTTCCCGGCGTGCTCTGCACCGTCGAGGACACCGTTAAAGGCTTCGCCGAGATTCTCGACGGCGAGCACGACGACGTGCCCGAGGGTAACTTCTACATGAAGGGCTCCATCGACACCGTCGACCTTGGAAAATAATCAATTTTTCATTTCTCAATCCTTCATTCGTTCATTCCAATGCTTCATCTCGAAATCGTCACCCCGGAGAAGAAAATCTTTTCCGACACCGTGGAGAACGTTTACCTTCCATCATCCGAAGGTGAGATGGGAGTGCTTGAGCTGCACGCCGCACTTGTGACTCCACTTGAGCCAGGCGAGTTGCGCTATCTCAAGGATGGTAAGACCGAAGAACTCGCTGTAGGTGAGGGATTTGTGGAAGTGACTCAGGAAAAAGTTTCTGTGCTTTGTGACCTCGCTGTTGCAGGCGTGGATGTGGATGAGGATGCTGTCGAAAAAGCCATGGCACGCGCCAAGGAGGCACTGGAAAAATCTGAGCACGAAAGCTCCGAGGACATCGCCGCGCTACAGGCAATCATTGCCAAGTCTACTGCCCAGCTCAAGGTCCGCCGCAGGCATCGCAGCTAGTGGACTAACATCCTATTTACCAAGCCCCATGCCTAACGGTGTTGGGGTTTTTTTATCGCTATACCGAGTTATTCGAGGCACTCTTTGTGAATGAAAAACTTCGCCATCATAAGTCTTGTCCTCGGATTCGTCGCACTCGGATTCGGTCTATACTGTCAGTTCGAAGTTGTTCCTTCTGCGGAAGCAGCTGATCGAATGTCCGAGGGCATGAGTATTGACGATCCCAGATACCCTGCGGTCCGCAGTCTGGTTATGGAGAAATACGACCAGAAAAGCCTGTTCGGCCAGGTAGCACTGTTTGCAGGTGGCCTCGGAGTGTTAGGTGGTGTCTTCGCAGGAATCAAGAAAGCTAAACTTGGCTTCATAGCTGCTGCTGTTTCGTTGCCGGCTCTGATCCTAGGACTACTGCAGGCGACGCACATGTTTTCTTGAATACGGCGGATCTCCTGACGCAGAAGTTCAAAAGTGAACAGAGGGTATTTTTCCCTGTAAAAACGCACCGTTCTGTGGTCAAACCCCCGCGCCGCAGTGAGCACGGATCACTGCACACTTCTCACTGATTACTTCACTATGAACGTCTCACTCAACTGGCTCAACGACCACCTTGACCTCTCCCACATGTCCCTCCAGGAAATTGATGACCTGCTGACGTTCGCGGGTGTCGAGGTGGAGGGGATATCCCGGAAAGGTGTGCCCTCGGACAAAGTCGTGGTTGCCCAGATCAAGTCCGCAGAACAGCATCCGGATGCCGATCGGCTGAAAGTTTGTATGGTGGATGCTGGCGAGGGTGAGTTACGCCAGATCGTCTGTGGCGCGCAAAACTACTCGGTAGGTGACAAAGTTCCGTGTGCGCTTCCGGGCGCGGATCTCGGCGGTGGATTTGTCATCAAAGAAGGCAAATTTCGTGGGGTCGAATCACACGGCATGCTCTGTGGTGCCGATGAGATTGGCATGGTCTCTGAAGTGGACGGGCTCATGATTCTTTCTGAGGATCTTGAAATCGGTAAGCCGCTGCAGGAAATCTTCGATACCGACACCATCATCGAGGTGGAGGTCACGCCGAACCGACCCGACTTGCTATCGCACACCGGTATGGCACGCGAGCTTGCTGCCTTGGCCGGCATTGATCGTAAATCTCCCACGCCCTCCGAGCCGGAAATATCCCCTGATGCCGACACCATCAAACTCTCCGCGCCTGACGCGTGCCCGTTTTACACTGCGGTAAAAATTTCCGGCGTGACGGTTGGCGAGTCGCCCGCATGGCTGAAGACGAAGCTGGAAGCCATCGGGCTGCGCCCGATCAATAACGTCGTCGATATCACCAACTACGCGTTGCATGAGCTTGGCCACCCGCTGCACGCATTTGATGCCGCAAAAGTTAGCGGCGCGCTTGATGTCCGCATGGCATCCGACGGCGAGGTCTTCAAGGCGCTCGACGAAGAAGACTACACACTCAACTCTGACGATGTGGTGATCTCCGATGAAAGCGGCACCGCACTCGCGCTCGGAGGTATCATGGGCGGGCTCGACAGCGGAGTCACCGAGACCACCACCGACATCATTCTGGAGTCGGCGTATTTCACTCCGTCGAAAATCCGCCGCAGCTCACGCCGACTTATTCTCAGCTCGGATTCATCTTACCGTTTCGAACGTGGCAGCGATCCACAACAGGTTCTCGCCAGTTCGGCATTCGCCGCCAACCTGATTGTGGAGATCGCAGGAGGAACGATCGAAGGAGCTACCGCAGCTGCCGGTGAAGCACCACAGCTCACAGGTGAAGTGACCCTGGATGTGGAAAAACTCGACCAGCTCATGGGTGGCTCGATTTCCCTAGAGGATGCCGAAGGGATTCTCACAAGGCTGGGACTCGATAAGCTTGCCGACAATGTCTGGAGCGTGCCGAGCTACCGACTCGATCTCGGTCGCCACATCGACCTTGTTGAGGAAATTGCCCGCGTCCACGGACTTGATAACGTGCCGTCACGATTCACCGGCACCTTTGTTCACGAAAGCGACGTCGATATTGCCTACGATTACCAGATGGGCGTGCGCAACACGCTGGCATCGATTGGTTTCTTCGAAACACAAACGATCAAGCTCATCGCGGAGTCGGCTCCTGATGCTACCATCGCCCAGATGGACACAGCGCTGCCGCTGCGCCCGTTACAAGATGGCGATGCCATCCGTGTCAAACTTCCTCTCAGCGAAGATCATGCCGTGATGCGACCGTCTCTAACACCGGGTCTCGTTGCCACTGCTGCGCGTAACATCCGCCAAGGATCAA
This sequence comes from Akkermansiaceae bacterium, assembly GCA_045106535.1. GTDB lineage: Bacteria > Verrucomicrobiota > Verrucomicrobiia > Verrucomicrobiales > Akkermansiaceae > Oceaniferula. The sequence continues at coordinate 55,703 of JBGCEU010000036.1, forward strand.
AGTTGCTGCGTTTCTTCGAGATCGGTAGACAGTTCCGCAATGCGGGGGGTGGTAAGGCGACGGATATTGAGTCCGACTCCATCGCTCTCCTGTTAGGTGGCGAACGTCGCCCAGCTACGTGGTCGGTGAAAGCCGGATGCCAAGGGCAGATCGATGCTTTCGATGTGAAGGCGGTGCTTGGTCACATCTTGCCTAACAAACCCATCCAGTTCAACCCACGCGAGCGTGAGGGGTTCATCATCGCAGCAGACATCCAGTGCGATGGAAAACCTGTGGGTGCTTTCGCGCAGCTTAGCCCTACGAAATGCCGTGAGCTAGATGCCGACTACCCGATTTACCTCGTCGAGCTCGATGCCAAGAAATGCCAGCAGCTCAGCGCCGGAATCAGCCAGGTCGATGACCTGCCACAGTTCCCTGGCTCGAGTCGTGATGCCGCCATGGAGGCACCAGTCACTCTGCCGAATGCCGACATCGAAAAGGCGATCAAGAAGCACAACGAGATGCTACTGCAATCGTCAGCATGCTTTGATCTGTTCACCGATCCCACCGGTGAAAAACTGCCAGCGGACAAAAAATCCATCGCCTACAGCTTCCATTACCGCTCGGCAGAGCGCACCCTGAAAGCAAAGGAGGTCGATCAGGCGCACCAGAAGCTTCTCGATCACCTCGCGAAGACCCTGCCGATAACCTTCCGCTAGCGATTCTGATTTTGGGGAAGTGCGGTTTAGTCTCTATTTCGCGAGATATTTATCGAATCCTTGTTCAATTTCGGTTCCGGTGTAGACATTTACCAATGCTTGTTGCACCTGACTGATCGCGGCTTTTCCATTTGCTGTATTGGCAGAGAGTTGCTGACCTAGTAAGAATTCGGTAATTGCGGGTGCATATTTTTTTGGGATTTTTGTCGATACCCTTCGAGTGTATGAACGGCGCAATGCGACCCGGGCATCTGGCTGCACAAGGGCGTCTGCCATACCTTGAAACCGTCCGCCTTTCTTGATAGCTTTGTCGGCATGGTTAATGATTTGGTGCATCGTGTTTTTCCACCATTCCTCTCTGAGAGCCGTGTATTTTTTCTCTGGATCGTATTTCTTGAAGTAGTTTACTAAGTTGTCTTCGGCAGCTTTGAGTTGTAGGGTCAATTTTTCTAAATCAGATTTTTCGTGATCGTATTGCGTGACGAGTTTTTGGAAAACAGCAGCCTCCTGCCTCTTTGCGAGTGGGGTTTTGATAATATCTAACTTACTTTTGACTTCGAGATCGTGTTTTGGAAAGAGCTTGTTGATGTTTTGATTAGCCGTGAATTCTATGAGCCTCATTTTTCGAGAGGCTGCTTCGACTTGAATTGCCTGTCGATTGATGAGTCCTGATTCTCGGTTTACTGTGATCGACCCATGCCTGGCTGTATCCCAGATGACAATCTCTTTGTTCATGGATTTAATCTTGGTGACTACGTCTGGCCAAGCAGGAGGAGTCGAGTCATGATTAAAGACAAGTTGCACCGTTTTTTCGGTCATAAAGAGCTCTGGGATGAGAATCGATTCCCTTTGTTTATCGTCGAGCCCCATGATGCTGAGTAATTGTGCTCTCCTGATTTTCATCTGCTCGACTCCTGTAATTTGAGCAAGTGATTTTCCTTTGAGAATAAAGATTTTTTCACCGTCCGGAGACCAGATTGCATTCAACCCCAATAAAGAGATCCCGAACTTAGATTTCGGTGCAACATAGAAACTGCCTGTTTTAAGGTTGGACGCGATCACGATGATGAGGCTTTCTCCCTTATCTTTTGTAAATTCGTATTTAGCGATATAGCTTTGCTGATCTTGATACTTTTCGATGAGTTGCCTAGCTACGGAACCTTCGTCGTAAGGTTTGGTGCTATTTTGTGCGCAGACTATTGCGCACGACAGAATACTAATGAGTAATTGTTTCATTATATGAATTTACATATCTATCACATGTGGGATTGCAAGTTGATTAAATCAATAGGGTTTTGTCATTCCATGGAGAATGAACGGGATGAGTCCTCAGTCTTGTGAAGAATTCTAGTTAGTATCTTCCGCTAGACGGGCTCGTGATTTGCCCTATCATGGCAGTATGAGTTTCCTGACAAATATGGCGTTTTGTCTCCTGTTCTTGGGAACTTTGTTGGCGACTAGTCTGGTTCATGCGCACGAGAAAGGCGAGATCATCAGGCCGAATATCCTGTTCCTGTTCACAGACGACCAGCAGCATGACTCGATAGGCATTTTAGGAAACAGCGTTGTCGAAACGCCTAACATCGACCGCCTCGCTCAGACAGGTGTGGCATTTACCAACGCCTACATCATGGGTGGCACGTCACCTGCGGTTTGTTCGCCATCGCGCGCCAGCCTGTTCAGTGGCCTCACACTTTGGAACTTGGAAAACCAAGGTGTTTTCGGATTTGAGATCTCGGAGAAATACCGAACGTTGCCACAGGTGTTTCGTGAAAATGGTTACGTAACCTTTGCCACAGGAAAAAACGAACCTGGCAAGCATGGGCACTTTGCAAGATCGTTTAGCGCGGGTGACAAAATTCTTTTTCGTGGCATGTCGAATCAATACAAGCTGCCACTACACACATTTTCGCCGACGGGGGATTATCAAAAACAGAAGAGCAAACTGCACACCGGTAAACAATCGGCCGAGGTCTACGCGGATGCCTGTATTGAATTTCTCAATGAGTCGGCCAAGAACGACTTCCCGTTTTTTGCCTACGTAGCATTCCAGACTCCGCACGATCCCAAGCAGTGCCCGGACGATTTTCGTAAACGTTATAAAAGCAACGATATGCCGTTGCCTGAGTCGTTTCTGCCACAGCATCCGTTCGATAATGGTATGTTGAAAATCCGCGACGAGAAACTGGAGAAGTTCCCGCGCACTCCTGAGAAAATCCGTGAGCACATCGCGGCGTACTACGCGATGGTTACTCACACCGATGCCCAGATCGGGCGAATCCTAACAGCTCTGGAGAATTCGGGGAAAATGAAAAACACCATCATCGTGTTTGCTTCCGACAACGGCCTCGCTGTCGGTCGTCACGGATTGATGGGGAAGCAAAATGTTTACGAGCACTCGATCAGGGTGCCGCTCATCATCAGTGGACAAGGAATCCCAAAAGGGGAGACACGTGATCAACTTTGCTACCTCTATGATATCTACCCGACGCTTTGCGATCTCAGTCAGCTTAAAACTCCTAAGACCGTACAATTCAAAAGCCTCCACCCTATTCTCAAAAACCCGGAGACGCACCACCGCGAACATCTCTACGCCGCATTCATGTCGTGGCAGCGTGCTATTCGTGATCAGAGACACAAATTGATCGAGTACTGCGTCAATGGTAAGCGGCACACGCAGCTGTTTGACCTGGTAAAGGACCCGAATGAGCTCAAGAACCTCGCCGCTGACCCGAGCCATGCCGCGCCTCTAAAAACACTGCGTAAGCTTCTGGAAAAGGAGCGAGTTCGACTCAATGACGGTAATACGCCATACCCCCTCACCGATAAGCAGGGTAAGGAATTCTGGAATACCTACCTTAAAAATTAGGATCGTTGCCCGTTATTGGGCGAAAATACTCACCGAATTTGCCACAATAGGTGCGCTTGATTACCTTGTTAGAGGTGGTTTTTGGGTTAAAATCGTTTCGATAAATGTCGTTTTTTGTAAAAAATGACATTTATGTAGCCCTTTCTTGGGGCGGGAATAGATATTCAGTGTAATTTTTTCGCTCTGCAACCCTTGATAAATCAACTTTTTATAGAAAAAGTGATATTAAAGAGTAGAAAGTTGTTTACATTTATAAAAAATAAACGTAATCTCCGCCCAGCGAGCAAGACCAACCCCCAAAGCGGTCGAGCGAGCTAAGACAAGGCAAAGGATCAAACCACCCTCCCGCAGAAGCTGCTCTCTTGGCAACCGATGCACCCCCCAAGATCGGTTGACTCCCTAGCTACTAAAAACAACTAAGGAAACCAAGAGAACACAGTTGCAAGCTTTTCTCTCCATTCCCCCAAAACAACAAACCCCCAACCCCGGGCAGACACTCTTCCCCAAAGAGCCAAGCCCAACCCCCAAAAAACAAAACCCCTAAGTGACAGCCCCGTTTCTCCCCCAAGGAAACAACAGCCTGTCTCCCCCAAAAACAACAACCCCCATAGAAATAAACCCCCGTTCTCCATTCCCCCCCGGAGATACGGGGTTTTTATTGTACCTTTCCAGGCGAAGTGTGGCGATTTTGATTGTCGGATGCTCGATGTCTCGTTTAGTATAACGAAGGTAACAACATCATGAACAAACGATCCAATACTCCCAAAGGCTCCCTATTGATGGCAGCGGCAACATCCGGAATTGTAGCCTCCTCGCAGGCGGCAGTCATTTATGATGAAAGCATAGGGGGGGATCTTTCCAATTCCAGTGGAACGCCCACGGTGCTGACAAGTGGGACAGATACCGTGATTGGTTCAATGAATGATGGCCTTTCGGGATTTCCTGACCGTGATGATCATTTCGTCATTGTGAGCTTGTCACCGGGAGGAACCGCTGTCTTTGATTACACCTATGACAAGGGCGATGACATACAGGACATTGAATTTTCATTCAGTGATCCTGCTGGTGGCACTCCTCTGTTTACCACCGGTTCTATCACTTCTCCCGAGGATGGGGGAGGATCCACACCATCGCTGACCGTTCCTGGTTCGGGTCAAATTAGAGTTTCCGTGCGGAATACACAAACCGCAGAATCAGGAACCAGTGACATCGGCTGGACTGTGAGCACGGCTGACGTGGTTCCTGAGCCATCGAGTTCAGCTATAGTAGCTCTGGGTTCGTTATTGGTCTTACGCCGCCGCCGATAGTGTTGGTCTGCCGATGATGCTGTTTGAAAACATCCTGTCGCCTGAGGAGCTGGCATCAGTGCGCGAGTTTCTAACCGATGCTCCGTTTGTCGATGGCAAGTACTCTGCGGCGGGATATGTGAAGGACAGGAAAAACAATCTCCAACTCGAGCCGGGTGTGGAGGGTGAGGCGCTGGTGGGCGGTGTGGTCATTGATGCCCTTCTACGTAATGAGGTGTTCCAGACCTGGGCGCGTCCACTGCATTTGACCCCTCCGATATTTGCCCGTTACCAGCACGGCATGAAGTATGGGGCACACGTTGATGCCCCGGTGTTAGGTGGCGGCGCGCCGCTACGTGGTGATCTTTCCATCACGGTTTTTTTATCGGATCCGGAAAGCTATACCGGTGGCGAACTTGCTATCGAGGTGCCCGGTGGAACGCGCAAGGTGAAGCTGCCGGCCGGGAGCGCGGTAGTCTATCCAACCCAAGCAGTGCATGAGGTATGCGAAGTGGACGAGGGCGAGCGGCTCGTCGCTGTGCTCTGGGTGCAGAGCCAAATCCGTGATCCGCACATACGGCAGACATTGTTTGATTTGGAGGCTGCGACCACGAGTGTCAGTGAGCAAGTACCTGAATCACAAGAGACTATTCTTCTGCAGAAATCATTGAGTAACTTAAGGCGCTATTTCACAGAGATATAGGTAGCCGCCCGCCTTCTATCTTAACTAAAATCACACACTTTGTGTGACTGTAGCGGACACTTGGTATGCTGGCTGCTGGCCACATGCCATCTATGAAAATTCAAAAGTATGCCAAGGTGGGCTTCCTGATCGATATGGACGGCGTCATCTACAAGGGGAAAGATCTTATTCCGGGGACTCGTGAGTTTCTGGACAATCTTGCCGAATTAGGCGTCCCGTATTTGTTCCTGACGAACAACTCCCAGAGGACGCGTCGTGATCTGGCGCTCAAGCTAACGCGCATGGGCGTGCCAGCAGCTCCTGAGCAGGTCTTCACCTGCGCAATAGCAACTGCTCGGTTTCTTGCGGCTAAAAAACCTGATTCGACAGCTTACGTCATCGGCGAGAATGGTTTGGCGGCGGCACTTCATCATAACAATATCACGGTGGTGGATGATAAGGCCGACTATGTTGTGGTCGGTGAGGGGAGGACGATCAATTTTGAAAATATCGAGAAGGCTGTTAGGCTTGTCCATGGTGGTGCAGCTCTTATAGCAACCAATCTCGACACAACGTGCCCGACCAATGACGGTATCCGCCCTGGATGTGGTGCGATTGTGGCGATGATCGAGTCGGCAACGGGCAAGAAGGCGTTCTCTCTGGGCAAGCCATCTCCGATTATGATGCGCATGGCTCGTAAGGCTCTCAATCTGAGCACAGATGAGACGATCATGGTGGGCGATACCATGTATACTGATGTACTTGGTGCAGTTGAGATGGGTTACCGATCTGTATTAGTGCTGAGTGGTCACACCACACGAGAAGACATTGAAAAATATGCCTATCAGCCCGATCTGATCGCTAATTGCCTGAGCGAGATACCTCGGGATTTTTACCTCACTTCACCCGTAGAGTTTGTCTCATCTGCCGGGGCTGCTGCTTCTTAAGCCGTGACTGCACCTCGGGCGTCGTCTAGGCCGGACTTTTCGAGGTAGTAATCGTAGCCGCCGGCATAACGGGTGAGCTTGCTCGCGCCCTCGGGGTGTTTTTCATCGGGGCCAACGTGTAGGGTAACTTCCGCGAGGTTGCGGATGAAGTGGACGTCGTGGGAGATGAATACGAGCGTGCCCTCGTAGTGCTTAAGTGCCTGAAGCAGAGCTTCGATGGATGTAATGTCGAGGTGAGTGGTCGGCTCGTCCATTAGCAGTAAGTTCGGTGGGTTGACCAGGAACTTGACTAGGTTAAGTCGGGACTTTTCACCACCTGAAAGCACGCGGACTTTTTTATGCACATCGGCGCGGCGGAAGAGGAACGAGCCGAGGATGGAGCGTGCCTCGTCTTCGCGCATGTCGCCACCAGCGGACATGACTTCTTCTAACACGGTGTTAGATTCTTCCATGGATTCGGTGCGGTGCTGGGAGTAGTAACCGAGATCCGTATTATACCCGGCGTTGCGCTCGCCTTCCTGAAACTCTAACTGGCCGGCGAGAATTTTAAGCAGGGTAGACTTGCCGGCACCGTTCGGTCCGACGAGCACCATGCGGTCGCCTCTTTCCACGGTGAGATCAAGCCCATCATAGATGAGGTTCTCGCCGTAGGACATGTGGATTTTTTCCAGCTCAACGACTTTTTGGTTAGATCGCTTTGGCTGGGGGAAATTGAACTTGAATACCTTACGTGGCTTGATCGGCTTGGGCAGGCGCTTCATCTTCTCCATCTGCTTGACCCGTGACTGCACCTGGGCGGCTTTGGAGGAAACGGAGCGGAAGCGATCGATGAAGTCCTGGAGGCGCTCAAACTCCTTCTGCTGGTTCCGGTATGCTTGGACTTTCTGGGTGTAGCGCTTGTGGCGCTGCTCGACGTAGGAGCTATAGTTTCCGGTGTAGGAGATGAGTTTTTCCTCGTCGATTTCGTAAACGGTTTCGATCAGGCCGTCCATGAAGTCGCGATCGTGCGAGATCATCAGCAGGGCACCCGGGTAGGTCTTGAGATACTGCTGCAGCCAGATGAGCGCCATCAGGTCGAGGTGGTTGGTCGGCTCGTCGAGCATTAGAAGGTCTGGTTCTTTCACCAGCAGCTGGGCGAGGTGGGAGCGCATGATCCAGCCGCCGGAGAACTTGTTAGCGGGCTGGTCAAAGGCGTCTTGCTTAAAGCCGAGGCCTGCGAGGATTTTTTTGGCTTTTGGCTCAAGCTGGTAGCCGTTCGCGGCATCAAAGACATCTTGTGCGGCGTGGTATTCCGGTGTGTCGGCTTTTCCTGATGCATCGCCCTCGCGAATGACGCGGAGAGCTTTCTGTAGTTCGGGTGTGATACCGATAGCTATTTCCAAAATGGTTTCCTCACCTGGGTCACCTGCTTCCTGCGCGAGGTAGCCGGTGATGGCGTAGTCGTCTCTCTCAACCGTTCCCGTATCGGCGTCTTCTTCGCCGAGGATCATTTTGAAAAGGGTCGATTTGCCAGCGCCATTAGGTCCGACGAGTGCAACACGCTCGCCCCAGTTGATGGTCATGTCCGCCTCTTCA
>JBGCEU010000037.1:0-8579 GCA_045106535.1 Akkermansiaceae bacterium
TATCCTACCACTACCAAGGCCTCGACCAGAAACTCATCGGCGTAAAACCTGCGAAGGTGATTAATGAGATTATAGCATAGCGAGAGCAAGATATCTATGCTCGTCGCCAAGCTATTATTAATCGAGTAGAGGCTTGCCTACTTGTCTTTCTTCTTCGGAGGCTTTGCTTTTTCTTCGCCAGGGAAATGGATCTCCTCATTATATCCGATCACGACCATTTTCATTTCCATTTCCTTGAGCAGTTTCATCTTTTCCTCTTTGGTTTTTGCGTTTTTCATTGCAGCAGGAAATTTGGTGACCATAACGCCCCAATTATCTGCATCCCATCCGCCTTTGACTATCGTGGTAAGAAAATACTTGTCGTTTTGCTTCCAGCCATATTTTTTTTCGACGGCATCAAGGGCCTTCTTTGGGATGCCCAATTGCTTGGCGATGGCGGAATAAAATTTATCTGGATCATCGTATGTCTTGAGGGGTGCGACATTTTTGATTTTCGTTTTATAGAGCTTCTCGAAGAATTCGACTGTTTTACGCGCGTCGCTTGCTTCGTCGGCAACTGAGAACTGGGTGATTAGAAGTCCAGTGAGCAATAGGCAGATGATTTTTTGCATGATTGGTAATTGAGTGTGGTGGTTTGATATTGGTTTGTTTTCTTTGGGTGCCCGAACTGCTTGCAATGAGTGGAAGCAACAACGAGGGGGAAACGTGTCACTTCTATGTGAAGTTATTGTGAAGACGATAGGTAAAATCAAAGAATTATTTTGCAGCTTTCCCAGCAGTTAGAATGTAGCTCAAGGGTATGTCTATACCGGCGTGCTCATTTTTACTGTGAGATTCACTGATGTCATCTTTGTATTCTCCAAAGAATTGAATGGTGAAACCTGCATCGACGATTGCCATGAAGATATCTGATAGAGTCCAGACGAACCAGTACATGGTTTGAGACTCATAGGTCGTATTTCCAATGTAATCTATTCCGTCATTATCAATGTAAGGATCTTTCTTGAAGTATGGTTCGATAATTTTCAGTGGGTCGGCATCCCCATCGCGGTCACAGGGAAGCATATCTGAAAATGGATGTTTTTCGTGGATGAAAATGTGGCCGCTGCCTTTCAATAATTGAGATATCTGGTGGATGAATTTGTTCAAATCAGGCATCCATCCCAAACAACCAATACTGATGTAGACAACGTCAAAATGCCCATCGTAAGTGCTGTCTATTTCATAAACATCCGTGCGCACAAATTCGCAATCCACATGAAACCGCTCAGACCTCGTTCTGGCTTCATCAATAGCCTCGTCAGAAATATCAAAACCTACACAGCGATTTGCGCCTAGATTTTTGAGCGACATTAATTCAACACCATTGTTGCAACATACATGAGCAATGTTTTTCCCTGAAACACCCAGTGCCTGTAGCTGATCGAGTTCTTGGCTCTTTATGACCGAGTAACCTGACTCAGAGAATTTCTTATCCCATTTGTCTTCATTGGCAGCCTGATGCAGCGGCATCGCTTCGTTCCAAGCGGCACGATTGGCCTCTGTGTATTCTTTGATTGGAATCATTGTATTAACAATGCCAGATGAACCACACCTTTTAAATCTGTTCTGAGCATGTGGAGTAATCCTATTTTACAATCCACCATTTGCCATCGCTCAATTTCATATCCAATCCAAAGGGAGGGCCGGCTTTCGGTCGTTTGACGTTGAGAACGGAGACGTCCGCTCTGAGTCCATCCTTTTTCACCCTGACCTTGATCTTGGGGGCTTTTGGTAAGGGAGGAACGCCTTTTTCGAGTTCTTTTCGGAGTTCTTCGCGCTGTTCTGGGATTACGAACTGCGTAGCTAGTTGAATGTCTTTTTTGGCTAAAGCAATGATGAATGCCTTGGCTACTGCCTCTGGGTTCGAAGTGTCTGTTGGCGGTGTCTTTTGAGGTGGCTCGTTTGCAATGCAAGCCAGAACCATGATCGATGTGAAAAATGCTAAAAGCTGACTGAATTTTATTCGTGGGTGCATAAGATGTTTCGTCGTGTCTGATTGGTTTTTCATTAGTTGGTTGGGTATGTTCACTTATTTTGGCCAGAACTTAGCGCGGTGTTTTTTGGCGATGGCTTGTAGTTGCTCGGCCACTTTTGGATGCTTGTCGATCACGTTGGTTGTTTCTCTAGGATCTTCTTTCATGTCGAAGAGTGATAGCTCGATTTTACGTTTTACGTCTTTGCCTGGCATTCCGTCCATTCCTGGCTCAGAGACATTCCGGTAGCCGTGAGGGAGGTGTAATTTCCAGCGCCCGTCACCACTTAACACGCCTTGAAACTGGCCGCCGACAGTAATCGGGTAATAGCTGTGTGCATTGGTAGCTCCTGACTTACCGATAATCAGCGGCCAGACATTTTTGCCGTCGATTGGGTTCTTTGGTAGATCACATTTCGTTAGATGAGCTATCGTAGGCAGGATATCGATGGAGCCGATCAGCCTGTCCATTTTACCACCTGGCTTAATCTCACGTGGGAAATGTAACACGGTTGCCGAACGCACACCGCCCTCGAAGCTAGTTGCTTTTGCTTCACGGAATGGAGTCGATCCAGCGTGGTTGCCATAGGTTGCCCACGGTCCGTTGTCCGAGCTGAAAAGCACGAGGGTATCGCGGGTGAGGTCGGCTTCCTTGAGTGCCTTCATCACCTGACCTACAGACCAGTCGATTTCCATAATCACATCGCCGTATAATCCGGTGCCCGACTTGCCTTTAAACTTATCACTAACAAAAAGAGGCACGTGAGGCATGGAATGTGCGAGGTAGAGAAAAAATGGTTTGTCCTTATTACGTTTGATAAAGCTCACCGAGTATTCGGTTGCCCAAGTGGTCAGCTGTGTCTGATCTTGCTTGCTGACATCGGCGATCTTGACCTGACCGTTCTCCCAGAATTGTAGGGGATGCTTGCCCCAGTGCTTAGGGTTTCCCGGATGGAAGCGCCACATGTCATTGGAATACATCAGGCCGGCATGTTCATCAAAACCGCGTGCCAAGGGGCGGGTCTCTCTCTGGTCGCCACAATGCCATTTTCCAAAGTGTGCGGTGGAGTAGCCCTCGGTCTTTAGCATTTCGGCCATTGTCATGAATTTGGGATCCAAGCCCCTGCCATTCGGTCCATGTGCGCCAAAGACGCGGGTACGTTCAGGGAAACAGCCGCTAAGTAAGGCGGCGCGCGAAGCCGAACAGATCGCTTGTGGCACACAGAAGCGCGTCAGCATCATGCCTTCCTTAGCGAGTTTTTCGACGTGTGGTGTCGGATAAGATGGTTTCCCAAAGGGGTGGAAATCCGAGTAGCCGGAATCATCGAGAAAGATGATGACAACATTCGGTGGTCGCTCTGCTGATGCAGTATTGGTGAAATCAACTGCGAGGAAGCAGGTCAGTGCGGCAATGGATAGGAAGCGGGTCATCTATTTCATCAGGATTAGTAAACTCTGTGTATGAAGTTGCTGATCGTGCGTCAATTCCAACTACATCAAACAGCCCTCGTCATCACGGGGACTTTGACAATCCCTCACTCCGTGGCTCATACTCCGTCCCGATGAAACTCAACGCGGATGTGGGTGAGGGAGCAGGCCATGACGAGGCATTGTTTCGCTGGATTGATCTGGCGAATATCGCCTGCGGTGGTCACGCGGGTAGTGTCGATGAAATGAGAAGCACGGTGGATCTGGCGATGACATACGGTGTGGCTGTGGGTGCTCATCCGGGATATCCTGACAGGGAAAACTTTGGTAGAAAATCCATGCCCATGCAGGCCGGAGAGATCAAAGCTATCATTACCGATCAGGTGGGTGCTCTCGGAGAAGTCTGCCGAGAACTAGGTGCTGTGATGACCTATGTGAAACCTCATGGCGCTCTCTATCACGACATGATGCGGGGCGCTGATGTGCTTGAAGAAATTGTTGAGGCAGTCGCGGAATTTTCTAACCCATTACCCATCATGGTGATGGCAAAATTGGATAATAGTCTGCAAAAACAAGTGGCGGGAAAATTTGAGGTGCCATTGCTATTCGAAGCATTTGCGGATCGAGCTTACACGGACGAAGGTGAACTTATGGATCGTAGCCTCGAGGGCTCAGTGCATGATTCTTCTAAAAAAATGATCACCCAGGCGATGCAACTTACTCGTGATGGTTCTGTAACGAGTGTTTCTGGAAGAAAGCTGCCGTTCAAGGTCGATACCATTTGCGTTCACGGCGATAACGAAGCCTCAGTTGCTGCGGCAAAGGAAATCTATCAGGCGCTCAGGTCATGAAAGACGCAGGGATAAGATGGCTGCCTGTTAGTGAGACAAGTCTGATGCTCTATCTTGTGGATACGATTGATGTGCAGCTGGCTCCGGTGATTGGCGCGATTAGCCGTAAGATAAAAGCCGAGTGCCCGGATGTTTGTGAGGTGATACCATCCTACACCTCGATTCTTGTGGAAACACGATCATTTGGCATTGCGCTAGATGGACTGGGTGAAAAAGTGTTAGGTTTGGCGCGGCAGGTTATGGAATCACATGGAGATGCTGATTCCGGAAAACTGATTGAACTGCCCGTCTACTATCATCCTGAGGTTGGGCAGGATCTCGATGCTTTAGCCAAATGCGCCGCTATGAGCGTGGAAGAAGTCATTTCAATTCATTCCGGGCGTGACTACAGGGTGTGTGCCATCGGTTTTGCTCCCGGGTTTGCTTTTCTCGCCGAGGTAGATGAACGTATTGCGGTGCCGCGCCACGCGAGTCCACGCAGCCGTGTACCAGCGGGGTCAGTCGGTATCGCGGATTCACAAACCGCAGTGTATCCCGCTGATACCCCCGGAGGCTGGCATTTGATCGGGAATTGCCCGGTGCCTTTATACGACCCCCAAAAGCAACCAAGTAGCCCGTTTGAGGTTGGCGACCGAATACGTTTTTTACCCATCGATCGCGAAACATTTATCGAAAGGGGAGGGCGTGTCTGAAAAAACATCAGGCCTAACTGTTCTGCAAGCAGGTGTACAGTCGTCACTGCAGGATCTGGGCCGTTTTGGCTGTGCCGATCAGGGACTCAGTCAGGGTGGTGCGGTGGATCTGCATGCGCATTGCTGGGCGAATAAATTGTTAGAAAATGACATGGACGCCGCCACACTTGAAGTCGCCATCGGGATGGCGAAATTCCGCGCCGAAACTGACCTGCAGCTTGCCATTGCCGGAGCTGATATGCAGGCGCAAGTCGATGGCTCACTAATCGGGAACTGGCGTTCGTTTCCCGTCAAATGCGGACAGATACTCACACTCAAGGCAGCACAGCAAGGCATACGTGCCTACCTCGCCGTCGCGGGTGGTTTTATAGCGGAAACTTACTTTGGCAGCGTTTCGGCAGTGCCGCGTAATCAGGTGGGCGACTTTATCAAAGATGGTGGTTTTCTAACTACAGGTATCCTAGTTTCGCAAACATTTCGCCAAGTTCCTCAACGTTACATTCCAGAGTATCAGGATTCGATCACGCTTCGCATCATCGAATCTTATCAAGCGTCCAAATTTGATCGTGAGCAGTTAGATCTTTTTTATCGGTCCGAATACATCCTGAGTCAGGACACCGACCGGATGGGTGCTCGTCTCGAAGGAAAGCCGGTAAGCACACCCAGAAGTGGTATCATTTCCGAAGGCATTGCGCTAGGCAGTATTCAAATTCCGCCAAACGGGCAGCCGATTATCCTGCTTAACGATCGGCAGACGCTTGGCGGCTATCCCAAAATAGGCTGCGTGGCTCGTATTGACCTGCCAAAAATCGCTCAGGCAAGACCGGGGACAAAAGTGCAATTTGTGCCGATTGGCTTGGAACAGGCGAGGCGAGAATGGCTCGATTTTCGTCGTTGGTTCAACGATTAGTCGAGCCAACTGCGTAGTGTGGTGATATCGTTTTTCATCGCTTCAAGTCTTTGCTTCACAGTGTCTTTTCCCTTGATGTATTCGATGTGTAGGCATGCGGGGATGTCTTTTGGCAGCATTTTTGAAACGAGTTTCCCTGCTCTTGGGTCGACCATTCCATCGCCGAGTGGGCACGACTGCCATTTTTTATCTGCCAGTTTGTAGTCCTTGAAAAAAACCGTGCCGATGTGTGGTAACGCGCGCCGGAAATTCATCTGCCACGCGTTAGCTCCCTCAACAGTCGCGTGTGCGAAGTCAAATGCCAGACCTAACTCCTTGATGCCTATGTTTTCCAAAATGCCGACCATATCCCAAACCGGCCCACCGACGAAATCTCTTCCTCGGTGATTCTGGTAAACTCCTTGGATGCCCAGTTCCTTGTTGAGTTCTGCAAGATCTTTCAGCTGTGCTGTGAAATTAGCGACCTGTGGTTTGATGGGTTTTTTGAGATCATATCGAAGGTGCGCGAGTCGGTATTTCTTAATACCAGCATTAGCTGCCGCACGGAGTTGTTTTTCTGTTAGCCCTTTTTTATCCACCTGATTGATACTGGATGCCATGACGAGTACCTTGAGTTTTTGTTTTGCAAGGGCACTGACAAATGCCGGTAGCTTCTCGGCTAATTCTTCGGGCTGAATGTGGCCACCTTTTCTCAGGGGTGCCTCAAGCCCAGCGATGCCCAGAGGCGAGATAGCGCTTGCGAGATTATCATAGCTGAGTTTTTCCAGATACTTGGTAAACACGCCGATTTCACGCTCTGCTTTACCCTCAGCGCCCATAACTTTCTCTCCAGTGATAAGTCCTAGCCCAGCGAGTGATGTTCCGGTAATGAATTTTCTGCGGTTCATGGCCCGAAACTAGCTTTTCCCTCAGCTAAGTCAAAACCTGTGTTTAGGATGAAATCGCGAAAGTTGTTCTGGCGTGCTGGCGTAATATTGTTCAACATCATCACCATGAAATACGCTTACTCTGCCCGCCGCCTCTTTATTGTTACTCTCCTCGTGCTCCTGCCGATCCCATCCCTCTCTGCTGCAGAAAAAATGAAAGCCCTGATTATGGATGGCCAGAACAACCACGCAGTTTGGCCAAAATCGACCCTCATGATGCGTCAGTATTTGCGTGAGACCGGAATGTTTGAAGTGGATATTGCACGCACGGCATCTATCTGGAAATGGGAGCGTGAAGAGAAGTATCTACCGCTTGCAGGTGTGGGTGAGTCGAAGAAAGAAAAGAAGTCTCTGCCCGACCCCAATTATGCTCCTGATTTTTCCAAGTATGATGTGATCATCAGTAACTTTGGATACAATGCCGCTGCATGGCCTGACAAAACCAAAAAGGCATTTGAAGATTACATGAAAAACGGAGGTGGGCTGGTCGTGGTTCACGCCGCTAACAACAGCTGGGGAGACTGGCCTGAGTATAACAAAATGATCGGCCTCGGCGGCTGGGGAGGCCGGAACCAAAAATCAGGACCTTACGTATACTACGATGCCAATGGCAAGATCGTGCGTGATGACGGCCCAGGCAGATGTGGTGCCCACGGACCGCAAAGCGAGTTCATGATCACAATGCGTAATCAGGAACATCCCGTGACCAAAGGTCTTCCCGATTTCTGGACGCATACTAAGGATGAGTGCTACTCGCTGCTACGTGGCCCAGGCAAAAACATGACCATCCTCGCAACCGCCGCCGATACTCCTAAGCTTAAAAAAGAAGGACGTAACGAGCCAATGCTTATGGTGCTTGATTACCACAAAGGTCGCGTCTTCCACACCACCCTCGGACACGATGTGCCAGCCTTTGAGGGCGTCGGTTTCATCGTGACTTTCCTACGCGGTGCCGAATGGGCGGCTACCGGCAAAGTGACTCAAAAGATTCCTGCAGACTTCCCAAGCAAAGGCAAGGCGACATCACGTCCCTTTACACTGAAGAAGTAGGCTTGGGAAAAGCATATCAAGCGTTTCGATGTAAGTTGCCCTTTTTGTTAATCGTTTGAGTTCTGCAACTCTCTACTGGGTGAGCAACTTTCGATTCTAAGTTTTTCATACTACCCTCCAACTTTGAACTTCGTACCAGAAAGCTGCCGTCTCATCTACTCTTGTTCTGCAGCTCGTAATTTAAGGAATTTTTTAATATCGGTTAAGGCTTTTGCACTAGCCTCATCGAGCTTTAGTTCGAGCGCCTTCCTCTGTTCCTCAGCATTCCGCGTGTTATCCTTTTTAAGGTTTTTATCGAATGCTTGTAAAGCGGTTGGGAGGTCCACAATCGACACCTCAACACCTTTAGGGATCCTAAGTTCGTCAAGTTTGACAGCTTCATTCTGGACGAAGATGGTAAGAATTGGTGGCGTTGCCACTGGTGCCTCTTTGAGTTTCATCACGCCGAATGACTTTTCACCGGGACTTTCAAAGGGCGCTTTTACATTAAGATTCTTATACCATTGATCTAGCGTGGCCTGGTCACCAATCGTAAATAAGGCTGGGATAGCGTTCCCTTTAGGAACCCGAGTCGTGAAACCCAGCCCGTCAGGCTCCTTATTAATCGACAAGTGAACGCACTTACGGTCGGCCTTGATTGCAGCAAATTTAGCGATCAGGCGGTTCATCTCGTCGGTCGACTTGATTTGAAATCCGTAGTGATTCACG
>JBGCEU010000038.1:0-2784 GCA_045106535.1 Akkermansiaceae bacterium
ACACTTCCAAGTCCAAGCTTAACAGTCAATGGCATCATCCACACAACAGGCACCGCCAACGACTCCAATCTGACTTATACCCCTGGCTTTGAGGGAGATTTCCGTAATGGTGAAACTGGATACGGAGTAGACGCTAACAAAGTTCAAGAGCTTTTTAGTGGCATTGCTGGATCGGATGGAATGACCCTGGCTATAGGCGGTCTCGACCCAGGCAAAGAGTATCTGTTCCAAGCCTATTGGGATAACAATCTTTCATCTAATACCCTTAACATGAACATCGAAGGTGACACATTGAGTGGTGTGTCCAGTCTAGGAGATAAGAACACTCCAGCTCTGTATGGAGGCACGCTTATCTCTTATCAGTTTTTCGCTGGCGATAACACGCTGAATGCCGTCTTCGATCTTGACCAAGTTGGTGCTGGTAACAATTGGCTATCTGGCTACTCGCTACAAGAGGTCGTCCCAGAACCCTCCACCACAGCCCTTCTCGGTCTTGGTGGACTTGCTCTAATCTTGCGTCGCCGTAAGTAATCCTGCCTGGAAAACTCACTAATTTCAAACCCCGCTCCCGTTCACTGGGCCGCGGGGTTTTTCTATTGTATAACTATCCCCCAAGCGTGCGGATAAGGCGACAAGAGTGTCGCCCCTCCCTAAAATTTATCCGTCACCGCACCTGTGGAGGCGGATGTCACCGTGTGGGCATACTTAGCAAGTACTCCGCGGGTATAGCGGGGCTCGTAAGGTTGCCAGTCGGCTTTTCGGGCTGCGAGTTCGTCGTCGGATAGATTCACACTGATGGTGTTACCTGCGGCATCGATGGTGATCTCATCGCCATCCTTGAGTAATCCGATGGGGCCGCCCACATGCGCCTCGGGAGTGATGTGCCCGACCACAAATCCGTGGCTACCTCCGGAGAATCGACCGTCGGTAATGAGCGCTACCTTGTCACCAAGGCCACGTCCCATGACGGCACTTGTAGGCCCTAACATCTCGCGCATCCCTGGACCACCTTTTGGCCCTTCGCGGCGGATGACGATCACGTCGCCGTCAACAATCTTGCCAGCAAGAATTGCCTTCATGCCGTCCTCTTCACAATCGAATACCTTTGCGGAGCCAGTAAAGCTATTGCCTTCCTTGCCGGTGATCTTGGCAACAGCACCTTCGGGCGCGAGGTTTCCGTAGAGAATACGCAGGTGGCTGTCTTTTTTGATTGGGTTATCAAGCGGGCGGATGATGTCCTGATCAGCCGGATACTCAATTGGAGAGTTGGCGAGGTTTTCCGCCATAGTTTTTCCAGTGACGGTCAAGCAGTCGCCATGCAGCAGACCTTCCGCTAGAAGCATCTTCATCAGCGGAATCGTACCACCGATTTTTACAAGCTCGGACATCACATACTTGCCGCTCGGTTTCAGGTCGGCGAGCATTGGCACTTTTTTACCAATCTCAGTGAAGTCGTCGATATTGAGTTCAACCTCACAGGCGTGCGCCATGGCGAGAAGGTGCAGCACGGCATTGGTGGAACCACCGAGTGCAATGACAACGGTAATCGCATTTTCGAAAGCTTTTCGTGTGAGGATGTCGCGGGGAAGGATTCCCTTGTCCATCATGTTGAGCACAGCGGCTCCAGCGTCAAAGCAGTCGCGCATCTTATCCTCGCCCACCGCGTCTTGCGCCGAGCTGTTAGGGAGCGACATCCCAAGCGCTTCAATCGCACTCGCCATGGTGTTCGCGGTGTACATTCCGCCGCAAGAGCCCTCGCCCGGGATCGCATTCTCCGTGACTGCCTGAAGTTCCTCATCAGAGTATTCACCGGCTGCGTGTTTCCCCACGGCTTCAAAAACAGAAACGATATCGAGGTCTTTTTCCTCACCCTTGATACTCGCACATCCAGGCTGGATCGTTCCTCCGTAAACAAAAATGCCGGGACGATTCAGACGTGCCAACGCAATGATGCAACCCGGCATGTTTTTATCACAGCCACCGATGGCGACCACTCCATCCATGCCCTCGCATCCGATGACGGTCTCAATGGAATCCGCAATCACCTCGCGGGAAACGAGTGAGTATTTCATCCCCTCGGTTCCCATGGAAATGCCGTCGGAAATGGTGATGGTGTTGAAAATAACCGACTTCCCACCGGCGGCATCGACGCCCTTCGCGGACTCTTTGGCGAGTCGATCAATGTGTACGTTACAAGGAGTCACCTGGCTCCATGTGGAGGCCACACCTACCTGTGGCTTATCAAAATCTTCGTTGCTAAAACCAACGGCATGCATCATCGCACGCGAAGGTGCGCGATCGGGGCCATCAAAAACTTGAGAGGAATACGGGCGGCGTTCGTCTGACATGTGGACGTGCTAATCCATCCCCGCAGGGATGTAAATAGGCAAGTGCAATGACTGCACTCGAAACCCTTAATTTGGAGGCATCGACGCAAACTGCGCTTACCACCGGAGTATTAGCTATTAGGTCAGCACGGGACGGAAGGAGCCGGTGCAGGGGCGCTGTAACCGTAGTCGTGACCACCGCCTGGGGCGCAGCTACTGAAGGCAAGACCAATCGCTGCCGCTCCAATTACAGCAAGACATACTAGGATGTTTTTATTTTGTTTCACGACGTTAAGACGCCGAAAGCCATGAGATGATTCCCAATTTCTTATTACCCAAAAATCTTACGGTAAACTGATAGCAGAAGAATCGCTCCGATGGTAGCGGTTACGACACTGCCCAAATCAGGCATGACAGCACCCGGGGCACTGGCAGGCAGGAAATCAAGGTACTGAGC
>JBGCEU010000039.1:0-7296 GCA_045106535.1 Akkermansiaceae bacterium
CACAGAAACTCCAGAATGGTTTGGCAATGCAAAAAAGGGTGCCCCATCGCTAGTATTTGGGAGCAAATTTGGCGACACCCTTTTGTTATAATCAATTACTTGGATCTGCGGCGATTAAGGAGCAATAAGCTAAACCCAAAACCAAGCAGTGAAACTGCTGAGGGTTCGGGAACCACTGCGCCAGTGAGAGTCACATCGTCAAAGATCGTGCGACGGTCGTTCGCGTTACCACCGGTGAGTGATGTATCTGTCCCATTATCTGCTGATAAGGTGAACGTCACCGTGGTATCGGTCAGCCCGGTAAGACCGCTCAATGTGGAACTCGCCGCGGTGGAGATTACCGTCTGACCCGAAGCATAAGGGCCGACCGGCCCCCCGCTGGCAGTGCCACTTCCTGTTGAAATAGCCAAGGTCCAATCAGCATAGTAATCAGCACCTGAGTTGTTATTTGATTCATAGTCGAAAGCAAAAGAGAGTTCGGTAAAATCGACGGTCACTCCGTTGGGGATGACAACATCAAAGGAAATGGAGCCAGTGTTTCCCAGTTTCACGCTGGCGACATCAAGTTCATCGATTTGCGTACTTCCGATTTCCATAGAATCACCCAAGGTAATACTATTACCTGTGATGCCGTTTCCGAAATCGTTGCTCGTGGCAGCAGCGGATTGGCTATCAAAAGAATAGACAATCGAGGCGGCGTGAGATGTTCCGGTAATCAGAGCTGCTGCAAAGATACAGGATGTCTTCGTTAGTTTCATTGGTTTGGGGGAGTTTTTCCGTATGGATGGGTCAATTGCCTGATGCTCCCTCGCGTTGCTGCTGTAGCACGTAGGCATTGAGGATCCGGCTCTAGACAGCGATCTCATCTAAAGTTGCGACAAGAGGAGCGTTCATTCTTTTTCTAGCAAAAAAGAAAATCGATTCTCAAGCACTCGTCAATGTCTAGACCCTTGACAGCAATCACTATTTTCCACATGTTTGTGGCGTATGAGCGTATTGCAAATCAAGTCAGCTTCCGAACAAGTGGCCGACTATTTGCGAGAGCAGCTGATCCGCGGCACATGGAGCACAACCATGCCGGGTGAAAGCCATCTCCTGAAACTGCTGGGAGCAGGGAGGGATACGATCAAGGCCGCGCTGGCACAACTCGAGCAAGAGGGCGTATTGGTTAACCAAGGACAGGGACGGAGGCGGCTTATCGCCCCTCCGGATAAGTTACAGACTCCGAGCTTAAAAATTGCCATTATCAACTACGATTCGCTTCTCGTAGATGTTGATTTTCTCATGCGAGATCTTCTCGCAAAAGCGCACCATACCGTGGAGGTCGCGCCGAAAACCCTAGTCGAGTTAAATATGAGTCTGAAGCGCGTTGCTCGGCTTGTCAAGGCAACATCGGCAGACGCATGGATCATAACCTCCGGTTCACGTCAGGTTCTGGAGTGGTTCTTGCAAATGGATATCCCCGCCTTTTCACTGCATGGTTATCAACATGGATTACCGATCGCGGGCACAGGCGTAAGTCATGCTGAGTGCGTACGCAGCACTACCCGAAAGCTGGTCGGTCTCGGGCATCATCGCATCGTGATGTTAAGTCGCCGGGGAAGGAAAGAGGGCTCACCCGGTATCGTGGAGCAAGCCTTTCTCAACCAGATGGAAACACTAGGCTTGCCGGTAGGTCTATACAATCTACCCGCATGGGAAGATAGCCCCGAGGGCTTTCGGGCTTGCCTTGATTCGCTATTCCGTCATACCCCGCCAAGCGCGATGTTCATCGAGGAACCCCCTCATTTTTGGGCGGCGGTGCAATTTTTGGGTAATCGCGGCTTAAAGATACCACAGGATGTTTCACTAATCTGCTCCGAAGCCGCCCGCAGCTTCTCTCTCAGCTCACCGCCGATCTGCCACATGCATTGGAAGGTCGAGCCGATCGTCCGACGTATCATCCGCTGGGCTGATAACATCGCTCACGGAAAGAAAGACATACGCCAGACTCGCATCAAGGTCGAGTTCGCCGATGGAGGGACGATCGGTCCAGCCCCGGGTTCCGGAAATTAAGAGCCTCGGCGTTGGCCAAAGCACTAGAACAGTTAGATTCAGTTGCTTTCGAAGACGCAAAATAAGTTCATCCCGACTTTCCAGATTCTTCGATCCAAACGATCATCTCGCCCTTTTCCCGATTCGCCCAGGCGTGATACGGAACGGCGGTCAGCTCGACGGCGTTACCATCCGCGTCGAGCGCGTTACCAGTGAGGACGGTGACTCCGCCCAGCAGGTCGGGTCGATGTTCCGCTTTCAGCACGGAATCACGTGGGAGCGTGATTTTTGAAAGATCAATTCCGGGGTGATCAACTCCTTCAAGGCAATAGACCACTGGCCCGCGCATCAGGGCGACCTTGCCCTTGTTCGCTACAATTTTCTCATTAGACAGGACACGACGTTGAGCCATTGGAAGCGTCAGTTCGATGACATCCCCAGATTTCCATGAGCGATTGAGGTGAAGATAGCCGTCGGCTTGAGGTTTCACATTAACGCTTTTTCCGTCGATTGTTAGAGCCACAAGAGATGTCTCGCCATCAGCGAAACGATAGAGATCTCCCGGAATCGGATTCTCTTTTGCCCAGTTTGGTATACGCAGGTTGAGACTGAAGTCGCCTGACGTTTCGGGAGTGACAGTGAGCTTGATTTTCCCGTCCCATGGGAAATTCGTTTCCTGACGGATTCCAACTTTGCGGTTATCATCCATGACAATATTCGTATCACTTGCGCCGTAAAGATTCACAAGAATATCGTTCGCCTTGATGGCGTAGACGTATCCACCGATTTGCGGCATAAAGCGGGCGAAGTTCGTAGGACAACAGGCAAGCCCGATCCATGGAGTTCTTTTGGCACCCTTCGGAGACTCTAACGGGTTCTGATAGAAAAAGCTATCACCGTTGACCCCAAGTCCAGAGATCGCGCAGTTGTAGAGAGTTAATTCCATAACATCGGCGTACTTGGCATCGCCGTCCATTAGGGTCATGCGGTGCTGCCAAAACACAGAGGCCATGCTGGCGCAGGACTCGCAGTAGGTCTTGTTAGGAAGGAGATAAGGATCTCCGAAACCCTCGTCAGCATACTGGGCTGTTCCCAACCCTCCGGTGAGATACATTTTCCGGAAAACGACATCCTCCCACAGCGTCCGAGCTGCTTTGGCATATTCGGGAGCGTCGCTGAAGCGAGCCATGTCTGCCATGGCGGCGTAGGTATAACCGGCACGAACTGCATGCCCGACCGCCTCGGTTTGCTTGAGAAGAGGCTTGTGATCCTGCATACGCCCGTTGCGAGTGCTCCACTTCCTCTGACGAAACTCTCTCATCGTTTCGTCAGCTCTTTTCTTCGGAACTGCACGCGGCGGCACATCTGTGAAAGGTTTACGTTCTGTGCCATGAGCATGGCCGCGCTCATCGAGAAAAAAGCGAGAGAGTTCAAGATAGCGCTTTTCGCCCGTCGCTCGATAAAGTTTGACTAATGCCAGCTCGATTTCTTGGTGTCCCCCAACATCATATCGTTTTCCAGGACCAAAGGTTCTATCGATGTGGTCTGCGAAACGCTTCGCCGCATCAAGCGCCTTGTTGCTGCCGGTCAGGTGCTGGTGCGCCACAGCCAGCTCGAAGAAGTGCCCCGCGCAATACATCTCATGGTTGAGCCTGAGATTACTCCACCTGTTTTCCGGCTCCTTTGCCGTGTAGTAGCTGATCATGTAGCCGTCCTTCCGCTGGGAAGCGACGATGCGATCAATGAGGCCGTTAATGCGTTTTTCCAATGCTGAATCCTTGTGGAGGCAGAGTGAGTGGCAGGCGCCTTCGAGACCCTTGTGGGCATCAGAATCGTAGGCATGATTGCCAACGATATCGAATTCGGTGATTTTTTCCTCCGTTTTATCCACGCTGGGATCACCTTCAAGAGGATTGATAGATACATCCGAATCGTCACTGCCAGTTACCGACCTCTCTCCAGCCACGACTTTCGCAGCAACGTCAAAATTCCTGAAGTGATGGCGCTGATCCAGATTATCAAGCACATGTGGGATGGTCGTCTTATGGTGTATATCGAGCCGCTTGCCCCAGAAGCCTCCGCGCCATGTCACCTTGTCTTGAGGCACTTCCGTGAAACCGGTGGTCGGAGCGATCGGGGCAGCCTGCTCCACCCCTAGACAAATTCCAGAGGTGAATATAACCAAGCTGAATATTGAACCGCAGTGGTGAGATTTCCAAATGGTTTTCATATTTTTTGTTTAGCTGTTATCGGAAGATGCGAGGAGACCTTGAAGGCCGACTACAGTCATGCATCCGTAATACTTCCATGATAGCTATGAACGAGATATAGCAACAATTTACTTACAACACTTTCTACGATTTGCTGGCTTGGGATAGAGATTGATTCGATCCGCCCATTTATGCCACTGAGTGGAGATTGCTTCCACGCGCTCAGGATGAACGATGACATTATGCTGTTCAAGGATACGCATGAGTCATTGAGATTTCCCGCTTTGGCGCGCGGAGCATTGTCGCCTGCTGGGACTTTTCTGATCCAAAGTATAATACCGTGGCTAACAACAGGGTTAAAATACTAACAATAATATTTTTTTACATCCTGAATCTCATGATTTCTTGGCTGGCAATTTTTTCGCAAGCTTGAGAACTTTCTCGATACTTTCTACCATCGGTTTGTGGATGTCGATGCGTCTGAATGAAAAAGGATCAGTAAATCTTTTGACGTTACCCAACACCCACGCGTGCATGTCGTTGATCGGGATTTTTTCCTGCTGCATGATCTCGGCTGCAATGGCGTTGTATTCTTTCTCGGAGCCAGTTTCGTAAATACCGTCATACTTGGTTCCGACAAGGGGGGTCGAGCTTGCCCATACCAGTTTGGCATCTGTGGCTTTCAGGCGGTCTACGATCTTGCGCAAGTTTGCCTCATAGTCATCCGGCGAGGCGACCCGTTTTCCACCTGCATGGCGGCTCATGACTCGGACAGATTTTGTTTTTGGATCAATATGCCGCAGGTCAGCGAAGCCGAAGTTGAAGTGGATGAGATCCCACTTCGTTTCCCCTAACAGCTTATCAAGCCGGGTGATTGCGGTGGCGGTATCACCCAGGCCAGATGAAGGAACGACCACGTTAGCACGCCCTTTCAATTCACTTGCCGCGGTTCTAGCCGTGGCCATGTGTACGCCATCGGCAATGATGAGGACTTGCGGTAGCTTATCAGCCGCCATGGCGGAGGTCAGGAGACCAGCCACCACGGCGCATGTGCGAATCACTTTCATGCTGGTGAATTACCCGATGAGTTCAGTCATCTCGCCTGTGCTGTCGGCAAATTTTCCGGTTTCGACACCCACGGAGTTGAGCATGGAGACGTAGAGGTTCGCCAACGGCTTTTTCTTCTTCCCGGTAAACTTGTGCAGGTTGCCGTGCTTGAAGCCGAGGTGGTTTCCTCCCGCCAGATGGATCGGGTAGTTCTTGGTCGCGTGCGCGGCGTGCGGGTGGGCGGAGCCCCAGAGCACCACGGTGCGGTCAAGCATGTTGCCGTCACCTTCCGGTGTGTCCTTGAGGCGCTGCAGGAAGTAGGCGTGCTGGACAGCGCGCCAGTGATCCCACATTCCGGAATATTTGTCCGGGCGCTTGTGTGAGATATCGTGGGTGTTGCCCTTGTATCCGAACAGTGTGTTAGAGAAGTTTCCAATCGCGTGCGCAGAAGAGTTTTCACTCTCTAACATGAAGGTTGCGTAGCGCGTCATGTCTGTCTGCAGTGCGAGGTAGAGCAAGTCATACATGCAGCGGATGTATTCCTCCGGGTCTTTGTAAGTGACCTTGAGGTTCATGCCATCCGGATCCACCTTCGGCAGCGGCTTGTGTGTCCACTCCTGGTTGCGCTCGATGCGTTTCTCAACGGCACGGATGGAATCAAGATACTCCGCCATCTTTTCCTTGTCCTCCTTGCCGAGGCGGCTGTCGAGGCTGTTGGACTGGTCTCTGATGACATCGAGAACTGATGTCCGAGAGTTCATTTCAGCGCGGACTTGGTCGAGGTTCTTGCCTGCGTAGGGGCGGAACAGCCGGTTAAAGATATCCTGCGGGTTGCTTAGGGCGGGGATAGGTCGGCCCGGACCGTAGTGCGAGAGTGTCTTGGCGCGGCCATAATAGCCGGTTCCTCCTTCGGTACCCAGGACAAGTGACGGGTGGCGGGTCTTGTGACCCAAGGCAGCCGCGGCGACCTGGTCGATGGAGATGTTGTTGGTTTTTTCCAAACCAGCCATATCGGCTCCTGTGGCGAACACATCACCGGAGCTGTGTCCACCCATTCCCCAGCCACCTTTGTGGTCGAGGCCTTCGATGTAACTGACATAATCCTTCAGAGGGGCGAAAGGTGCGGCTGACTTGTTGAATGTTAGAGATCCCTCATCCCTACACGCCCACCAGCTCCAGTCATGGTGAGGTTTGGTGAGGTCTTGCACACCGGAGGCTCCGCCGGGCATGTATGCGCCGTAGGAGAAGTAGTTCACCACCATGCGTTTGGGCAGCACTGCGGATGTTTTGGAACCTGTGGCCCAGGCCATGGATTCGAGGAACGGAAGTGCGACGCACGCGCTCATGCCCTTAAGGGTGTCGCGGCGGTTGATATGCCAGGATTTTTGTTTCATGGTTATTGTTTTTTTCCGGTGA
Source organism: Akkermansiaceae bacterium (assembly GCA_045106535.1). Classification (GTDB taxonomy): domain Bacteria; phylum Verrucomicrobiota; class Verrucomicrobiia; order Verrucomicrobiales; family Akkermansiaceae; genus Oceaniferula. Next base: position 6,708 of record JBGCEU010000039.1, read on the forward strand.
ACAGATCGTTCTGACAAACAGATACGATGATGTCTTGTAATTTATAGTCCTTCTTTTCAGATTTTTCCAACAAATCTTCAACGACGTAGCGATCGCGATAGGTTAGCTCGCGTCCCAGCCCGTATGTGAGCAGGCGCTTCACCACATTCTTTGCGATGTCTTCGTCGCGGTCTTTCAAGAGAAACTTCTTCAGCCCGGGAAGGCCATCCACTTCAGGGCCGTGCGGGACTTTTGCGATTGCGTCCACTTTTTCGGTTTTGAGTGATTTGAGATACTTCCGGTAGCTCGCGAGGTCTGGATACCTTCTTTTGTCAAAACGATTCACTTTTGTTCCATACGCTGGCGCAAAGGGCTCGAACTGGCCGATAGCGTTATATCGCTCGAAGGGTATACCCCAGGGATCAAGCCTAACATGGCAGTCCGCGCAGCTTTCTTTTTGGCGGTGCAGTTTGAGCAGATCCTTGATCCTTGTTGCCTTCTCTGCGGTTTCGCCAGCAGAGTCCGAGAGGGCGGGCACGTCGGCGGGCGGATCCTTGACCTTGTCGCCCAGAATCGCCTCGCGTAGCCACACAGCACGGTAGATTGGGTG
>JBGCEU010000004.1:0-3248 GCA_045106535.1 Akkermansiaceae bacterium
GTGCCAGATTGTGAGTAGTTTCATCGTATTCACCTCCTCATATCCTATGACCAAGCTGATTAAGGCATGGCAATCCTCCGCAGCAGTGTCTATGCTTGAGAAGTAAATTACGATTCCATCATGCATACAATAAAGACGATCATCCTCTTTAGTCTAATAGGCTGTCTTGCAGCGTTCGCCCAAGCCGGCTCCATCCAGCTCTGGCCCGACAAGGTTTCCGGGTTTCCGGCTGACTACAAGCACAAGCCATTTGTCCAACAGGATCCAGAGAGGATCACCGAAACCAGCCGAGCGTTCATGCGCGTTTTTCCAGCCGACGAAAAAATAGCAACCGGGCATGGTCTGCTGATCTTTCCGGGCGGTGGCTACAGCATCCTTGCAGATAAAAAAGAAGGGGATCGAGTCGCCAAGTTCTTTGCCAGCAGAGGTATCACCAGCTTCGTTGTTTGCTACCGTGTCTCGCGAAAAGGTGGCGAGAAAGGGTATCAATTCCCTGGACCGCTATTGGATGCACGGCAAGCCATGCGCCATGTTAGAAAAAACGCAGCAAAATATAAAATCGATCCAGGTAAGGTCGGCTCTATCGGCTTCTCCGCCGGCGGCCACCTCTGCAGCATGTTCGCCACGCGATACAATGATAAGTTAGAGGGCGATCCCGCATCAGACATCAGTGTAAAACCGGCCTTCGCCGCAATGATCTACCCGGTCGTCTCCGCTGTCGAACCCTACTCACACGGATGCACGCGGAAAATTCTCGGCAAAAACCCAACCAAAGAACAAAAAGCCGCAATCTCTGCCGAACAACTTATCACCAAGGACACTCCACCCCTGTTCCTGGCACATAATCAGTTCGACGGTGTTAGCTCGCACAACAGCACCGTGCTCGCACAAGCAGCCACCAAAATGAAAGTCCCCTGCGAGCTTCATCTCTACCCAGAAGGTGGTCATGGTTTTGGCATGGGTGTGAAAGGCAAACACCTTGCCGCAGAATGGCCAAATTTGTTAGAAAGCTTCATCAAGCGCATCCCCGAAAAATAAACCCAATCGCACGTGAAACGTCACCTCCTCACTCTTGCATCTTGTATCTTCTATCTTTCCTCTGTCGTCTACGGAGGTCCGAATGTCATTATCGTCATCACCGACGACCAAGGCTACGGAGACCTCAGCTGCCATGGCAACCCCGTGCTCAAGACCCCAAATCTCGACAAACTGCACAGTGAATCTATTCGGCTGAAAGACTACCACGTTGCACCTACTTGTTCACCCACACGCGCAGCCTTACTAACAGGTCACTGGACGAATCGCACCGGCGTCTGGCACACGATCATGGGTCGCTCGATGCTGCGTGAAAACGAAGTTACGATAGGGCAAATCTTCAAGGATGCCGGCTACGCCACAGGTATGTTTGGAAAATGGCATCTCGGTGACAATTACCCCTACCGCCCTGAGGATCGAGGTTTCACAGAGGTCTTACGACACGGCGGTGGTGGTGTTGGTCAAACACCTGACTACTGGGACAATGCATATTTCGACGGTAGCTATTGGCACAATAGTAAACCCACACCCGTCAAAGGGTTCTGCACGGATGTCTTTTTTGATTACGCCACACGATTTATCAAGACACAGAAAAAAGCTGGCAAGCCATTTCTGGCCTACATATCGACCAACGCACCACATGGCCCGATGCACGCCCCGCCCGAGTATGCCGAACCCTACCTGAAATTAAAGAGTGCTAAAAAAGGAAGAAGCGCACTGGGTCTCGCCCACTTCTACGGAATGATTGCCAATATTGATGACAACGTCGGTAAGCTACGCAAGTTTCTCGAACAGGAAGGCCTAACAGATAATACCATCTTCATATTCACCACAGACAACGGCACTGCCGCTGGCGCTAGGATATTTAACTCCGGCATGCGCGGCCAAAAAGGCAGTGAATACGACGGCGGGCACCGAGTTCCCTTTTTCACCTACTGGCCAAAAGGCAAACTAACAGGTGGGCGTGACGTAGAGCCGATCACCGCCCACGTGGATATCGTCCCCACCCTGATTGATTTCTGTAATATCCCGGCCCCAGAGGGCGTCAAGTTTGACGGACGAAGCATCCGACCACTGCTAGAAGGCACCGCCAAAGACTGGCCGGATCGCATTTTGGTCACCGACTCCCAACGGGTCAAAGATCCCATCAAGTGGCGCAAAAGCGCTGTCATGACCTCTCAATGGCGACTCAATAACGGCAAGGAACTCTACGACATCAAAAAAGACCCCGGCCAAAAAAATAACATCGCCGCAGATCATCCCAAAGTCGTTGAGCGGCTGACAAAATTCTATGACGCCTGGTGGGATGAACTGCTCCCCACATTCAAGCAAGACACAGCGATTTACCTGGGGCACCCGAAAGAAAACCCCGCCACCCTAACATCCCACGACTGGATTACCACTCGGATGACGCCATGGAACCAACGCCACATTAGAAGTGCAGCTACGGGTAAAGAGATGGTCGGATTCTGGAATGTAAAAGTAGTGGAAGACGGCGAATATGAATTCCGCCTGCGCCGCTGGCCAAAAGAAATCGATCAATCGATTGATGCTACTCTTCCAACCGGTGACAAAGTTCCGGGAACTCCAGCTTTTCGTTCAATTCCCGGGGAGAAAATTCAACCCGTCAAAGCTACGCTACAGATCGGCGAGAAGAAAGTTGAGGCTAACGTGAATCCCGGCGATAAAGAGGTGCTTTTCACACTTAAGCTCAAGGCTGGCAAGACACGTCTCACCACTCTTTTTCAAACCGAAAATGAAAAAGTCTACGGCGCTTATTACGTCTACGTGCTCAAAAAATAATCCTCTGAAATGAAAGCATTATCCTTCCTCGCATCTTTTCTCTTGGCTCTTCCATCTCTTGCCGCAGACAAGCCGAATATCGTATTCATCCTCGCCGATGACATGAGCTTCGATTCCGTTTCCGCGAACAACCCAAAGATCGGAAATATGAAAACGCCCCACATTGATAAGCTCATGTCACAGGGGATGAATTTCACTGATGCCCACTCAGGCTCCGCAGTCTGTACACCTACGCGTTACGGCCTACTAACAGGTCAGTACTGCTGGCGCACTAAACTCAAAAAGGGAGTCCTCTGGTCATGGGGTGCTCCGCTCATCGAAAAAGAACGCCTCACAGTAGCAGAGCTTCTCAAACAACATGGCTACGCAACCGGAATGGTCGGTAAGTGGCATCTTGGTATGGATTGGCG
>JBGCEU010000040.1:0-49965 GCA_045106535.1 Akkermansiaceae bacterium
ATTTGAAATCATCTCCCCTGCTGACCAGGTAGCGAAACATTTGCGTGAGGAAATCCTGAGCCGTCGCTGGAAAGAGGACATGCCGGGGGTGGCACACTTGCAGTCGGAGCTGGGCGTGAATCACGTGACCATCAATGCCGCGCTCAATCTACTTGAGCAGCAGGGTTTACTAGTATCCCAGGGGCGGCGGAAACGGCGGAAGATCGTGCTTGATCCCAAAAAACCACCCAAGCGCACGCTACGCATCCGCATCCTGCCATACGATGAAGAATCCCGCTATGTGCCTGATCACCTCGCTATTCTTGATGAGCTTCATCGGGCAGGGCTTGAAGCCAACCTTACACGGAAAAGCCTACTGGAGCTGGGCATGAATCCGACCAGGGTTGCCAAGTATGTGCAAGGCATTGAGGCTGATGCCTGGGTGGTATCGGCAGGATCGTCGGAGGTGCTCACGTGGTTTGCCCAGCAATCGACCCCCGCCATCGCGCTTCTTGGTTCATTTTCAGAAGTGGAAATCGCTGGGGCAGGAGCTAGGATAAGCCCGGCGATGGTCACGGTTGTGCATGAGCTAGTGAATCTAGGACACCAGCGCATTGTGAACATCAGTCGGAAAGACCGCGTGCTACCTGAGCCGGGGCTTTACCAGCGCAATTTCCTGGCTACTTTGGAACAATGCGGGATTGCTACCAGCCGCTATAATCTACCCATCTGGGAGCCATCACGCGAGGGTTTGCTCGAATGCGTCGACTCACTTTTCCAGCATACCCCGCCGACGGCACTCATCATCGATGAACCCCAACACTTTCTCGCCATCCAGCTGCATCTCGCTGAAAAGGGACTCAGAACCCCAAGGGATGTGTCACTCGCCTGCGCTGATCCCAACCCGACATTCGCATGGTGCAAACAGCCTGTCACCCACATGCGGTGGGATATGAAAAAGATCGTCAATCGCGTGGTGCGCTGGGCAAAGAACGTTTCTGTGGGCAAAGAAGACTTGAGAAAAAGCTACTTCGATGCTGAACTCATTGAGGGCAGCACGGTCGGGCCGCCCTCAGGCTAGCGAGGTAGCTGGATTGCGCACGTTACGATCCTCCTGCGGTCGGCTGCGCGATGATTTCATCAACATAGACCTTGGGTGCCTTGATGCGGATGCGGAGGTAACGCAGCTCAACGGGCTTCCCCTTAGCTATCGATCCGGGAGCAAGGGCGATCAGCGACTGCGGTTTTCTTTTTCCCTGAGTGCCTTTTGCTCCTGCGCGTTCTTCTCTGAAGCTAAAATTCTTACGATTCAGCCTCTGCCAATTTTCAGTATCCGCAGAAGTTTCCATGGTCATCCCCTTGGGCATGGGGACACCTGCCTCCGGATGATAGAGCAGGCTGAGCCCGAGTTGATCCACCTGCCGAAGCTTTCCTAGGTCAAGGGTTAGCTCAGTGACTTCGCCCTCCGCCGCGTTGAACTCTAGCCAATGACTGTCGTCCGGGGCTGCCTGAGCGAATTTCCCATCGGTGAGTGTGGAAAGCTTGCCCTTCACAGGATTGCTTCCGCTCACGGCTGCTCCGATGGCAGCGTGGCTTTTGATATCGCCTGGGCTATCGAAGTGCCGCGCGGTGAAAATGTCATCGCTAAGCTTGAGATCAGGATCGATGAGAAGGCATGCTTTGCGGGCGAATCGTTCCCCCAGAACAGCATACGCCGGCGGCGGGAAGTGGCCATCTGTAAACTGATAGATACCCCAAGGATTGACACCCGTGTTGAGGTCGTCGGTATTCACCCAGCCCCCATGATCGTGAGCCTCACCGATTTTTTTCTGTAAATCACGTATCATATCACCGTGAACAGAGCCTCTGGCAGCCGTCCAGTAATCATTGATGCGGCCGAGCACGTAGTTGACTTGCTTCACCTTGAGGTCGGCCTTGATCTGATCGAGCACTCCGTAAAAGCTCTCTTCGTAAACTTCACCCCAGCCCTTACCGGCATCTGCCTCACCCTGCATCCAGATGTAGGTGACTGTGGCTATTTGCTTATCCTTAGTGGCTTTGTTCACGCTTTTCATAAGCGCGTCATAGATACCCCCATTCGGCACAGGTTTATTGCCCTTCTTAGGAGGCGCTTCCACATGGCCAGCGGGAAGCTTCCACTTCTTATACCAGCGCCTGATAGGCTGACTTGGGTGAGCCAAGGTGACGACAATGACCTTGTCCTCACCAAAGACCTTCTGAACCGCTGATCTGAAAGCGGTCGGGAGAGGTTTGCGCATGTTCGACTGGCCGGAGAGGATAAAGAGGTGCTGGCCACCGGGCGCGGATTTTTCAGCCGATGCAATCGTGGTAGTCAGGAGGCAAATTGCGGCAAGAATAACAGGCAACGTAATTTTCATAGCCGATATATACGAAATTACTTTCTCAATGACACAGAAAATCACGGCTAAAATTAGTAACTAAAATCTACCGATGGCAAAGCACGCACTTTTTGATCGTATTATTCAGCCCAATGAGAAATATCAACCCCCATGACGAACAAGTCACTATTCAAGTTTCACCCTGCTATTCTGATCTCACTCCTAGCTTCATCATTGATGGCGATTGCCGTTACCGATGGAAAACCGGAAAAGATCGAAGGCACAGCCAACCCTGAGGCAATACCAACGGCCGATCCTGAGAAGGCATTGCTCTCGACGATTAAGTATCCCAAGGGAATGACCGCCAGGCTTTTTGCACGTGAGCCGGATGTGCAAGACCCTACCGCTCTGACCTTTGATGATCAGAACCGCCTTTACCTTGCCGAGACGCACCGCTTCGAACGTGGCGTTGTCGATAACCGACGCAACGGCCACTGGGTGCAGGATGACTACGAACTCACCCACCCGGACGAGCGGCTGGAGATGTATAAAAAATACAGCGATAAAAAACCGCTGGAATACTTTACCAAATACTCGGAAAAAATCCGTGTCCTCGAAGATCGTGATGGCGATGGAAAATGTGACTTCTCCAAAATTTATGCCGATGGCTTTAATCACCCCCTGGATGGCACCGCTGCCGGAGTCATGGCACTCGATGGGAAAATTTACTTCGCCTGCATCCCCCACATCTGGATGCTCGAAGACACAGATGGAGATCTCGTTTCCGACAAGCGGACTTCACTTCAGTACGGTTACGGCATTTCTGTTAGCCTCAGCGGACACGATCTGAATGGCTTTGCACTCGGCCCAGACAACCGGATCTACTTCACCATCGGCGACCGCGGATACAATTTAAAAACAAAAGAGGGCAAGCACCTCTACTCGCAGTATGAAGGTGCCGCTTTTCGCATGGAACGCGACGGCTCAAACCTGGAAGTCATTCACACCGGACTGCGCAATCCGAAGGAAGTCGCGTTCGATCAATACGGCAACCTGTTCTCTGTCGATAACAATGCCGACATGGGCGACGCCGCTCGTATCGTGGACATCGTTGAAGGTGCCCACTCCGGCTGGCACCGAGGGCACCAGGCCTATCAGAAATTCACCAACATCGTCCGAGGCACCTCGCGCCATCAGGCAAACTGGATGGAGGAGAAACAATGGGAAGTCGTCAGCGAGCACCGCGCCAAAGCGATTCTGCCACCATCTGCACTCCTGACCAAAGGCCCTTCAGGGCTTGCCTATAATCCAGGAACTGGACTGAATAAAAAGTGGGATAACCATTACTTCATCTGCGACTTTACGGGAGCTAACAGCTCCGTCATTGGCTTTGAGATGAAGCCTGAAGGCGCGGGCTACGTGTTAGAAAATAGCGAGCCATTTGTTTCCGGTCTCCTCTGCACAGATATTGAATTTGGCTATGATGGAAAAACTTATGTCACTGACTACGTGGGCAGCTGGCCGACCCACGGCTTTGGTAATATTTTTACCTTTGAGGATGAAGCCGAACTTGCCAAACCTGAGACTCAAGGAATCCGCAAACTCTTTGCTAATGGATTCAATAAAAAAACGTCCAAGGAACTCGCACAGCTCATGCGCCATGCCGATATGCGAGTCCGCCTCCGCGCCCAGCACACACTCGCGGCTGATACTAACAACCGCGCCCACTTCATCACTCTGGCAGCTGCGTCAGAGAAGCTCACCACACGGCTGCATGCCGTTTGGGGACTAGGAAACCTCGCGCGTTTAAAAAAGGACACCGCCTCAGCCGACCAGCTTATCACACTTTGCAAAGACAAGGACGCACACGTTCGCCGCGAAGCCATCAAGGCTCTTGGAAATGCCGACTATAAAAAAGCAGCCAACACAGCCGCCGCACTCCTCGGCGATGCCAATGCGCGCACACGCATGATCGCCGCAATCGCACTCGGAAAGTTAGGCGATTCCTCACACATCGCTGCACTCATCAAGGTTCTGGAAGAAAATGCCGATAAGGATGCCTACCTCCGACACGGTGCCATCCAAGGCCTCACCCTCATCAGTGACCCGGAAGCCCTGCTCAAGCATAAGGACCACAGCTCGGCAGCCGTCCGTCTGGGCATCACCATCACACTCAGAAAACTCTACCACCCCGGTATCGCACACTTTCTCAATGATAAGGAACTCTCCATCGCCACGGAAGCCGTGCAGGCGATCAATGACCGCTACATCGAGGGCGCACGCGCCGACCTCGCCAAAGCAACCCACCTTCTCGGCAAATCCACCTGGATGATCGATCTTCGTATTCTCAACTCCATGATCCGCACAGGAGGTGAGGAAAATATCAACCGCCTGATCGCTGTCGCTTCGAATCTTGATTACTCAGACAATATCCGCACAGAAGCACTCTGGCTGTTAGGTCGATTCGAGAACCCACCCACAGCCGATCCCACCACCTCAAAGATCCGCCCAGTTTCACCCGATACGGATCGCAAATTCACCCCGGCGATTAAGAAAAAACTTCAGACCACTCTGCTCCAGCTACTCAAGACCACCTCCGGCGACCCCGTGGCCGAAGCCCTCAAGCTCGCTAATAATTTCAAGCTCAACATTCCGCAAAGCACACTTCTAACACAGCTCAAGGAAACCAAGAACTCCACGTCTGTCCGACTCGCTGCGCTGAAAAAAATCGAGGCCGATCCACCAGCTGATTTCACAGCGCTCGTCAACAGCCTGATCAGCGACCCCAACCAGCAAATGCACGAGCCTGCGCTCAAGCTACTGAAGAAGCTCGATCCTAACATCGCATTCGCGGCTCTTCAAAAACTGCTCAAATCAGACGTCACAAGCTCTCAGCAAACCGCCATCGACGCCCTCGCCAGCTTCAAGCACCCAAAAGCTAACGATTTCCTGCTCAACCTGCTTAAGAAAATCGATGATCAGCCGGTAGCCCTTCAGCTCAACATCCTCGAAAGCTCTAAAAAAAGAAATACCCCCGAGCTCACTTCAACCTTAAAAACTTACGAGGAAAATATCGCTAAAAAAGGTAAACTCGCACCCTTCGAGGTAGCACTTGATGGCGGCCACGTCATGAGCGGTCGTAGAATTTTCTTCCGCCACGGAGCCGCGAACTGCGTCCAGTGCCACAAAGCAGGATGGCGAGGTGGTGATGCCGGGCCGAACCTCAACGGCCTCGCCTCCCGCCAGGACAAGCGCTACATCCTTGAATCAATTATCGACCCCAGCGCCAAGCTCGCCCCCGGCTACTCCCCCATTTCCATCACCTTGAAAAACGGCAAAGTCGTCTCAGGAATCCTCATGGAGGACACCAAAAAGCAACTCATACTCAAGGATATGGAATCAGAAAAGACCACCACCTACCCGCGCGCAGAAATCGCCACCATCCCAAAGGTCTTTTCCTCCATGCCCCCGATGGGTGCCGTGCTCACCAAAGCCCAGATCCGCGACCTCATGGCTTACTTGGGAAGTTTAGAGAAGTGATCTCATTCCAGGTAGCTTAGCGAAATTCTGCTTTGCAGTTTTCCCATACCCCAATGTCCAATTATTATTTCTCTACAGAATTCGTGACGTTTGAGCACTACATCTGGTACTTCAAAGAGCGGATGAGTTCCAAAAACGAAACACCCGATGATCTTAAGGATTATGTGAAGCTGATGACCGATCATCAGGGTGATCTGCGCGCATTCATTGTATCACTGATGCCGGGCAGCCCCGATGTTGCCGATGTCCTTCAGGAAACAAATGCCGCGCTGTGGCTGAAACGGAAACGTTTTGAAATCGGCACGAACTTCATCGCATGGGCTTTTAAAATTGCGCGCTTCGAGGTAATGCGACAGCGGGATCGCACCAAGCGACTGAACCGCATGATTTTTTCAGAAGAAATCTTCGATGTTCTAGCTGATGCAGATGCGCCTGCGACTCCGGACATACGCCTTGCGGCACTCGATAGCTGCCTTGGAAAACTAAGCGAAAACCAACGAAAACTCATCCAGGCACGCTACACACCTGGTCGCTCAATCGAGCAATATGCCGTGGCGAGCGGAAAAGGTGCAAGTGGTCTACGGATGGCATTACTTCGCGTCCGTGAGATTCTGAAAGACTGCATCGAAAAAACCTTAGCTGAAAAATCTGCATGACCCCGCCGGAACTTCCATCTCAGATCCAACGCATGCTCGACGGTGAATTATCGCCCGGAGAGCTGACTGCGCTGGAGAGCGAATTACGCGAAAACGAGGAGGCGCGTGAGCTCTATCGAAAACTGGCAACACTGCACTCCGATCTGGAAATGATGCATTCGGGTCAATCTACCCTGATCAAAAAGAACATCGTGCCTTTTGATCTCGTTGCCGCCAAGGAGCGCAAAAAAATCTTCAAAGGAGCCATGATTGCCGCAGCGGCGGTCTTGATCATCTCGATGCTCGTTCTGCATTTCACCAGATTACCCGAGCAGCCGATCGCCAGCTTCCGCACCACTCCTGCTGCCGATTTCTCTCTGACCCACGACGTGGAAAGCGGCGAAGCTCCAGTTGGGCAGGTACTTGCCGTAGGCTCAAAATTACACCTCCGCAAGGGCACTCTGGAGAGCACGTTCAGCTCGGGTGTCAGAGTCGTGATCGAAGCTCCCTGTATCATGCGCGTTCTGGCTGACGACCAAGTTGCAGTGGATGAGGGCGTCGCCTGGTTTGAAGTTCCTGAGAAAGCCGTTGGCTTCACGGTCGAAACCCCTGAAATGACGGTGGTGGATCTGGGTACAGCCTTCGGTGTGGATAGCTCGCCGGAAATTGGTGACGACGAAGTGCATGTGACTCGTGGAGCTGTCGAAGTGACCGCACGCATTGACGGGGGAAAATCGGAAACCCTGCGGGAAGGAGAAGCGCGGCAAGTGACCAAGATTGGAGAACTCAAGGCGATCAATATTAATACAGATCATTTCACAACTAGTCTACCCATCAATGAGGGCTTAAATCAGGGACTGATTGGTCACTGGGATTTCGAGAACACAGTATACAACTCTCACACAGACGATACTTCAGGTAACGGCCACACGGGTATATTGCAGGGAGATGCTGAGATCGTAGCAGACCCTGTGAGGGGAAACGTGCTTTCATTGTCGGGTATTCAATCTAGCAAGGACATGGTTGATATCGATTCGATCAAAAACATCCCTAATCTCCTCGCACACCGAGGCCTGACCCTCGCCGCTTGGATCAAGCGGAACCCAAATAGTTCATCAAACCTAAGATATGCCTATGTCATCGGCCTCGGGCAGGAAGGAGACCATCCCATCGCAACTTTGGGTGTTTACAGCGGTGTCGTAGACGGATTCATCGAAGGTGAAGCGGATTCGCAACAAGCACAAATCACCGGAGACACCCCCGTCACCGATGGTGTCTGGACACACATCGCAATCACCATCGACCGGATGGAAAACCTCGCCGTTTCCTATGTGAATGGAGTTCCACAAGCTTCACCCACTGATATTTCAGCAGTTGACGACGGCGAGCTGGATTGGGAGTTTGGTAAAATCGGCAGGACTCTCGGGACAAGCCACACTCAATATTTCGCAGGTCTCATCGATGATGTCCGAGTCTATGACCGCCCTCTGACAGCGGCGGAAATTGCAGACCTGGCCAACTAAGTGACAGCTTGGGGCAAACACACCCACTTTTCAGTCCAGCCAGATCTACCGAGACCAGCCCGTCTGGAAGGCTTGAATCCAGAAAAAATCGAAAAAAACTTCAAAACCCCGTGACGTTATTCGCGGCTGTTTGGTTACTCAATGGAAATTTTGTCCAATGATATAGTCATAGACAGTCAACCAGCCCCATAAATACTGTAAAAAACAACACAATGAAACCAACAACACAATTATCCCTTCGCAGCCTGATGCCTCTGGCCATTGCCGGCCTCGGTATTGCAAGCGTGTCATCTGCGTCAGCAGCAACCACGGCTTATCGCAATCTGATCCTCGGTGATAGTCCAGTCGTTTACTTTGAATTTGACGAAACCGCAGGAACTACCGCTGACAACTCAGGCACATATGGTGCTACACATGATGGTACAGCCAGCGGCACTGTGACAGTCAATCAAACCAGTGCCGATACCTTCCTTGGCAGTGCCTACAGCTTCGGCGGAGGCCAAGTGACCGCAGCCGCTCTCACCAGCACGCTCAGCGAATGGACTATGGAGGCCTGGATTAATTTTAGCGATGGAGGCGATTCCACGGTGCTCAGTAACGATGCTAGTGGCTGGAATGATGATGCGATCATCGGCCTAAACCCTGAATCAGGTATTTCCGGTGTAGGTGCCAATCAATTCGGCATCAGCCAGCAGAGTGCGCCTGGTGGACCTCGCGATGGAGTTGGCACTGGCACACTTAATGACGACACATGGTATCATGTGGCTCTCACAGCCAGCACAAGTGGCAGCAATATGAGTGTTTACCTAGATGGAGTCTTGATCGCAAGCGACACCACCCCGAACGTAAACTTTAACTTCGGTCCGAGCGATGGTTTATTTGTTGGTGCCAAGCGTTCAAACGGTAGTTCTCTCTACGGGGGTCTCATCGACGAACTGGCGATCTACGACACGGTTCTGTCACAATCCGACATTGCAGCTCGTGCTAATTTCAATCCTATCCCCGAACCAAGCAGCACCGCCCTACTCGGACTCGGTGGTCTCGCGCTTATCCTGCGCCGTCGCCGATAGAACACTCACAATCTACAAACGCGGGTTAACTCACTGAGTTACCCGCGTTTTTTGTGCCTGTTGCAAGGCGCTTTCCCTTTGACAAAACCCCGCCCAGACACGACCACTGGCGCAGTGAGTTTTGCCAATGATTTCCCCAGCTTAATACAGAACCCGACGCCGTTGATGCGTCGGTTCGAGGCGATGCTGCGCCCAGCCTCCGCAGAGACGCTGGAAAGCATGGCGGGGAAAAGCCGCGCGATCACACGCCGGCATTACGGCAAGACGATGCGACTGTTCGCGCCGCTCTACGTTTCCAACGAGTGCATTAACAACTGCAGCTACTGTGGGTTCTCTCGCGACAATACAATCCTGCGCACCACGCTTACCGTGGAGCAGGTCGTTACTGAGGCACGCCGACTCCACGAGATGGGCTTCAGAAATATTCTACTCGTCGCTGGCGAGCATCCGAAGTTTGTTTCCGAAGGCTACCTGCAGGAATGTATCGATGCGATTAAGGGATTTATCCCGACCATTGGCATCGAGGTGGGTCCGATGGAAGATGATCAGTATGGTGAACTGGTAGAGCACGGTGCCGAGGGACTGGTTGTCTATCAGGAAACCTACCACCGCGAGACCTACGAGCAGCTGCATACGGCGGGACCGAAGAAGAATTTCGACTGGCGGTTAGAGTGCCCGGAGCGCGCCTACGCCGGTGGCTTCAGGCGGATCGGTATCGGGGCGTTATTTGGGCTAGCTGACTGGAAAAAGGAAGCCATGGCGCTCGCCGCGCATTTGGAATATCTCTACAAGCACTGCTGGAAGGCATCGTTCACGATTTCCTTCCCCCGCATGCGTCCTTACGCCGGAAACTACGAGTATTCCCCCGACCCAGATCTTTTTCTCAACGACCGCCAATTTGTGCAGCTCGTCTGTGCCTTCCGCATCTGTTTCCCGCAAGTCGGCATCGTTGTTAGCACGCGCGAACCTGCCGCTTTACGAGATGCTATCGTGCCGCTAGGAACCACTCACATGTCGGCAGGCTCACAGACCGACCCCGGCGGCTACACCGGCGCGGGAACCGATGATCTGCACCTCACGGTAAAAGGCAGACGCGTGGAGCTGGAGGAAACGTCGTCATGCTCACGCGCTACGGAACAGTTCACCATCGATGACAAACGCTCCGCGACTGAAATCGAAAAAATGTTAGAATCCAAAGGTTACGAATCCGTCTGGAAGGACTGGGATTTAGAAATTCTAAATTCGAAGCACTAAATCCGAAACATGACTATCCGGCTCAATGGCAAAGACCATTCTCTAAACGTTTCAGTGAACGTTCAGGTTCTGCTGGATTCGATTGGTCTGGGTGACAAACCTGTTGTTGTGGAACTCAACAAAAAAGCTCTGTTTCCACGTGAATACGAACAGAGCATGTTAGAAGACGGCGATCAGGTAGAGGTCATCACCATTGCCGCAGGCGGGTAGCCTCACAGCTTATTCCTTATCACTTCCCCCTTCCCTCGGCACCTCCTCCTTTTCTCCAAGGTGCTTCGGTTGTTCGTTGGTGATATTCACATCGAGCCACATCTTCACGCGTGCCAGCACCTCACGATCCTCGGTTTTCCTGGCCGCATAGCCCTCCACGTCACGCGCGTTGTAGCCTACCACATCCATGCCATTCGCCTTGGCGATGTAGGCAGCGCGCTCGTTCTGGAACTTCTGACTGACAAAAGTTATTTCTGTTAGCCCAAAGATTTTTTTCGCGCGAATCACGGAGTCGAGCGTGCGTAAGCCTGCGAAGTCATAGACGATCTTCTCCTTGGGCACTCCCTGCTCGATCAGCGCGTTGCGCATATCGACCGGCTCGTTGTAATACTTTTCGCGGTTATCACCAGAGACGATGAGGAAATCCACCTTCCCCGCGTGCCACAGCTCGGCGGCAGCTTGAATGCGGTATTTGAAATAAAGATTATCGCGGTCACCGAGCTTTTTCGAGCAGCCAAACACGAGTCCTGCGCGGCGATGAGGCACGTCATTGACGTCATCAAAAAGGATTCCTTTTCCTGCACGTGTGGCTGCATAATTGGTGTAACCGATAAATCCCACAACCGCCAAAACAGCTAGGATGACCAGCCACATCAGACGTTTTACCCAACGCATGATAGCGGATGATCGTTCCCTAGCCTCCTGCCTTGGGGACTTTACATTATGAGACTCTGACTTCTCGTCACTCATCGAGATTTTTTCGCGGTAGATTAACTATCGTTTTCACAACCGAAGTAAAGAAATTGTCTTTCGGGTTCTCCGGCGCGATCACCCTAAGCTTACGCTGCGCTGGCAGAAGATCGACCTCAGCGATCCGGCCGATCAATTCTCCATCAACCTCCACAGGGACTTCGCGATCACTCATCACACGAAAGCTCTTACTCTGCAAATACTTGACCGATGAATTACCAGCATCAATGGCACCCGTTGCGATTCCTTTCACCGAATCTAACACCAGCTTGTAGCCCGCTTCCGTGAAAACCAAAGCATCGAGCATATCGTCAGAATTATCGGCCTTACGAAACAGCTTGATCTGCCCACCGTAGAGCGATCCATTTCCAGCCAGCATACACACCCCTTCTTCTTCGGTTCCATCCTCACAGATGATTCGCATTTTTGGAGGCTTTTCACCCAGCACCTTCACTGCCGCCATCAGGTAAGCCATGGGACCAAACATTTTTTTGGTCTCCCAGGTTGTTTCTTCAATGACCTGGGCATCAAAGCCAACTCCCGCCATCTGCACAAAGGCATGTCCATTGGCTTCAAATAGATCGACCTCACGGACATGCCCTTTCTCTAAAACCTGAAGAGATTTTTTCAAACTATTGAGTGGCATACCTAACTCTCTAGCAAAAACATTCATCGTCCCCGCAGGTAAAACACCAAGCGCAGTGGATGAGCCCGCCAATCCCTGGATCACAGCATTGAGGGTTCCGTCACCACCTGCAGCGACCACCACAGGCTCGCCTGCCTCGGCGAATTCCGCCGCAAGCTCCATAGCATCCTCCGCACTCCGGCTGGCATAGAGTGCGAACCACTGCGCGTGAGACATCAGGAATCGCAGAGTCCTGCGTGCCTTCTGGCTGCGTGCGCTGGGATTGAAGATCAGGGGATACCTTGCTGCCACGCTCACATTCTGCACCTATCCGCTGAGGATTACAAACCACGAATGATAGATTATTCAGACTTGCGAACCTGGCATCAGCCGCCAAATTAGCGTCATGACCAAGCAGCTTGAAGACCTTTTTGCCTTTCTCCGTTTCCCGAGTATTTCCACCGATTCCAATCACGCCGGTGACGTGCTGGCATGTGCCGACTGGATTCTTCAGAAACTCGATGGCATGGGGCTCAAGACAGAGCTTCACGAGACTCCCAAGTACCCCGTGATCATCGCCCGTAACGAGCACAAGGAAGGTAAGAAAACACTACTCATCTACGGCCACTACGATGTGCAGCCAGTCGATCCGTTAGAGCTCTGGGACACGCCGCCATTTGAACCGGAAATCCGTGACGGCCGAATCTGGGCACGTGGTGCAACCGATAACAAAGGCCAGATGCTCGCACATATCCTTGGTGTAGAAGAAGCGCTGGAAAAACATGGTGAGCTACCCGTGAATCTTATTTTCTTATTCGAGGGTGAGGAGGAAATTGGCAGCCCGAATCTGGTTCCGTTTCTGGAAAAACATAAGGACGAACTGCAGTGCGACTGCATCGCGGTGTCGGACACGGGCATGGTCGCCAAGGGCGTGCCCACTCTCGGCTATGGACTCCGCGGCATCGCCTGCTGTGAAGTCACTGTTAGAGGCCCTAAAGGAGATCTTCACTCAGGAGTCTACGGCGGCGTGGTTAAGAACCCCGCCTCAGCAGTGGCTGATCTGGTTGCTTCCATGCACGATGCCGATGGAACCATCGCCATCGATGGCTTTTACGATGATGTGCGCCCACTCGAAGACTGGGAGCGCGAAATGTGGTCAAGAATCCCCGGCGTCAGTGAGGATGACATTCTCAACGTAACTGGCTCCCCCGCCCCCTTCGGCGAGCCGGGATACAGCTCTGCCGAACGCCTCTGGGCACGCCCGACCGCTGAGGTCAACGGCATTGGCGGCGGCTATCAAGGCGAAGGCTCGAAGACAGTCATCCCGGCAGAATCGATGGCGAAGTTTTCGTTCCGACTCGTGCCCGACCAAGAGCCCGCCGACATCATGAAAAAGGTGCAGGCGCATTTTGAAAAACACGCGCCTCCCGGTGTCACCGTAGAAGTAGAAATCGGCCACGATGGCAAACCATTCTATGCCGATCCCCAATCCGAAAACGGCAAAGCAGGACAAGCCGCTCTCAAGTCAGCCTTCGGCAAAGACCCCGTGCTCATCCGCGAAGGTGGCTCCATCCCGATCATCCAAGACATGAAGGAAATTCTCGGTGTCGAAGCACTGATGTTAGGCCTCGCCCTACCCGACTGCCAGATTCACGCACCAAACGAGAACTTCTGGGTGGAGAATTTTGAAGCAGGCATCAGACTGAACCAGGCGCTGATGCAGGAGCTTGAGTGACGGCGACCTCCCGGACGCCTAGTCCTAGGGCTTGGCAACCAGAGGTCACCGCCACGTTTACGCCTTGCGCGTAAACACCCAGCTGGTGTCGTCACTGAGTGACTTGTCAAATTTGTATCCCCCACCCTTGAAACGTTTGAGGTCAGACGGACGGGAAATTTTCTTTTGCACCGCCCAGCCTGCCATCATGCCGCGGGCTTTTTTTGCGTAGAAAGAAATGATTTTGTATTTTCCGTTTTTCCAGTCCTTGAAAACGGGCGTGATGATGGGTGCTTTGAGATCCTTAGGTTGGACGGCGGAGAAATACTCGTTTGATGCCAGATTGATCACGGCATCGCCCTTCGCCTTGAGCTCTTTGTTCAAGCTGTTGGTTAGAGAATCGCTCCAAAATTGATAGAGATTCTTGCCACGCTCTGTCGTGAGCTTGGTGCCCATTTCCAATCGGTATGGAAGCATCAGATCCAGCGGGCGAAGAATTCCATATAGACCGGAGAGGATGCGGATGGATTTTTGGGCTTCTGAGAAATCCTCCTTCTGCCAGTCCTCAACGGCGAGTCCCTGATAGACGTCGCCCTTAAAGGCAAGAATTGACTGCCGCCCCTCGGGCTTCGAGTAGTCGGCTCGCCAGTCGTCAAATCGCTCTGCATTCAGCTCCGCCAGCTTACTGGAAATGCTCATGAGCTTTTCCAACTGCGCTGGCTTCATTTTCTGCATCACTCCGGCAAGCTCCGCAGAATCATCAAGGAAACGCGGCATCGTGGCACGAAGCGAGGGCACCTCGGAATCGTAATCAAGGGTCTTGGCGGGTGATAGAAGGTAGAGCATTTTTTCAGGATCGTAGAAGCGGTTTTCAACCGTTTTTTTCAAAGAGCTTGGAAAGCTCTTCTACTTAAGCGTTCCAGTCTTGGATGCGGTCGGCTTGAGCCGCGAACAGCGCGTCGGTGGAGTCGTGAATTTCAATGGAATTAATCGTGTCGCCTCCAGCGATGGCATCGACCACGTCCTGGCCCTCGGTGACTTCACCAAAGACAGTGTGTTTTCCGTCGAGGTGTGGAGTCGGTCCGTGGGTGACAAAAAACTGGGAGCCATTCGTGTTGGGCCCGGCATTTGCCATGGAGAGGATGCCTGCCTTATCATGCTTGAGGTGTGGCTTGCATTCGCACTCAAACTTGTAGCCCGGACCACCAGATCCGGTGCCAGTGGGATCACCACCCTGAATCATAAAATTAGGAATCACGCGGTGAAAGGTAAGGCCGTCATAGAACCCCTTAGCAGCGAGGTTTAGGAAACTGGCGCAGGTCACTTGGGTATCACCTGCAAACATACGGATCTTGATGTCTCCCTTGCCGGTCTTCATGGTAATGTTGATGTCTTGGATATCGCTCATGTCGTGGCTAAGGAAACATGGATCACACGGATTGCACGGATTTTTTATTGAATAATGCCACTCGGGATCACGTCGCATCGCCATGCGAACGTTCACAACTCAGCCCATTATCATTCTCCTGCTCGGATTTCTTATGAATAGTGCCTCTGCACAACTCACCGCCGAACCGCCGTCAGAGAGGGTCGCGCTGGAAATTATCGCAGACCATGAGAGCATCAGAGCTAATCTCTATCAAATCATTCGCATCACGCCCGGGCAACAGCAGGACAAGGACGGCTTTATTGCAGGAAACGTAATCCGCGTCACCGCCTTCGCTCCCAAGAGTGCTGGGCGTCCCACGCGAGCCATCAAAAACTACCTCATGCACTACACAGAAGAATACGGCTGGTTCCTCGAATCCGTTAAAGAGGATGCTCGAGGCATCTATCTGGAGATCAGCTCACAGAAAAAGGGTCGAGTCTTTGTGAGATGAAGATCGGATTTGGTTGACGAAGAGTAAAACTACACCAATTTTACTAAGACGACATCGCAATCGACCGTATTAACGAACATGCAAGGCAAGGACTACGACATCCGGATCACCAGTAAACACCGTGTGAGATTCACTCGTGACGCGTTTGATTTGGAAAATCGTATGCTGATCGATCTGTTGGAAACCAACGGTCAGGCGAAGGTCCTCGCATTTATCGATCAAGGAGTGGCTGATGCGTTCCCTCAGCTTCAAGCCGAGCTGGAGAATTACATGGAGCGCATGCCGGGATTTGTTTCACGCGGCACCATTACCTATCAAGGTGGGGAGGACTGCAAACGAGATGCCAATACTCTGCAAGCTGCATGGGATGCGATCGAAGAAGCCGGTATTGACCGGCACTCCTACATCATCTGCATCGGTGGCGGCGCTTTTCTGGATGTGATCGGCCTGGCTGCCGCCACGGCGCACCGTGGAATCCGACTGGTTCGTTTTCCCACGACGGCGCTTTCTCAAGACGACAGTGGTGTGGGCGTGAAAAATGGCATCAATGCCTACGCGAAGAAAAATTTCCTCGGCACCTTTGCTGTCCCCTATGCCGTGGTAAACGATTTCACATTCCTGCACGGTCAACCGGAAGTCGAGCGTCGGGCTGGACTCGTGGAGGCAGTGAAAGTCGCGCTCGTCAAGGACTCGGGATTTTTCCACTGGATAGAGGATAACATCGAGCAGCTCAGCGCATTGCATCCGCATACGCTTGAGGAGGCTGTCGAGCGATCCGCTCTCCTGCACGCATCGCACATTGCTTACGGTGGCGATCCATTTGAAACGGGGAGTAGCAGGCCTCTGGACTTTGGTCACTGGGCAGCGCACAAAATGGAACAGCTTACAGATTTCGAACTGACTCATGCCGATGCTGTCGGGGTCGGAGTGGCACTTGATAGCTTATATTCTTGGAAGACGGGTCGGCTCGACGAGGCCTCCGCGATGCGTATTCTCCGGGTATTGAAGCAGCTCAAGCTTCCCACTTGGCACGCGTCACTGGAAATGAAAGCCGACGATGGCACACGGGCTGTTTTCAAAGGACTGGACGAATTCCGCGAGCACCTCGGAGGTCAGTTGACTGTGCTGCTACTCAAAGACCTTGGAAAAGGTGAGGATGTCCACGCGATGGATCGCGACTTGTTAGACGAGTGTATTGACTGGTTAGAGATCAACGCAGACGTGAGCCTCGCAGGCTAAACTTCCTTTGCCGTCTTGAAGTGCATCTTTGCCACCTTGGGCAAGATCTCATCGCCGTGTTCTCCGATTAACTCCCGGGCAGCATCCAGCACATGCGGGCCTGCTCCCAGAGGTATCTTCACACCTGATTTCTCACTCGATTGCGCGATCCAGTTCACAAAGCGCTCACGTGCTAATATCGACGCCGCCGCCACAGCGACATCACTCTCTCCCTTGGTGCGCTGTTGAAGTTTCACACCCACATTGTGACGCGCAAGCTCACGCTCTAACACTTCTTTTCTGGCAAACTGATCACTGAGCGCGCGTGGGCAGCTTGGCACCTTGTCGGCGAGCATTCGGATAACTTTGGCATGTCCCCACGCGAGTAGGCGGTTGAGGTTTTTGAACGAGGCATACATCTCGTTGTATTTTTCAGGCCCAATACTCACCACCTCGTGAGCGACGCCTGGGGTGCTACGGATAATTTTTGCCAGCTTGGCAATTTTTGCACTGCTTGTGATGCGTTTACTATCCATCACCCCGGCATCAAGCAAGGCGCGGGTTGACTTAGTATCCGTGTAGGCACCGGCAATGACCAGGGGGCCAAAGAAGTCACCCTTACCGCTCTCATCGATACCAAAGTGTGGCTCGAACATTTCCGGCTCGTTCACTTCTTCGTATCCCAGCTTTGCCTCGCCGAGAATCATCGGTTCCAGAGTGAAGCGCACAAAGTCTTCCGTATCTTTTCCCTGGATCAGCACCTTTGGCCCCTTCTCATAAACGGTCACATTCAGCTTTCCCTTCTTAGCTGAAAAATGCGCGTAGGGCTTGGATTTAAATTCAAACCCTCCCCCTTCGAGGATAGATCGGATTTTTTCCACGTCCGTGGACTTGATGGGAGATGTGTAGCTGGACAGACTCATGGCATTATCTCAGTCGCAATCATTTCCCGATAGAGCTTCCGCATCTGCTTGGAAACTGAGCCGGGGAGCTGGGCTTCGGATCCTAACAGACTAGCAGGCTGCACCTCCCGTGCTGAGCTGGTGATAAATATCTCATCCGCTTGTGAAAGCTCATTTTCAGTAAGCTCCCGCTCATGAACCTGGATTCCCGAATTCATGGCCAATCGAATGACCTCTCCGCGAGTCACGCCGAGAAGACATCCACTCGCTAACGAAGGAGTGTGTAGTTCTCCATCACTAACCAGAAAAATGTTAGACATAGAGCATTCACAGAGCTGCCCTCGGGTATTGAGCATCACAGCCTCGTCAGCACCATCCTTCATTGCCTGGCGGTAAGCTAATACATTATCAGCGTATGATGTGCATTTGATACCTGCCGTGGCTGATCGTTCGTTTACCACAGCTCCAGACAATACAAGCTTGGCTGATGCTTTCGGCGCTTGCTGTTCGGTTGCGGACACGATGACATGGTCGTCCACGAAACGTGAATAATTTTTGGCACCCAGTGGACGATCCCCGGTGAGCACCGTGATCCTGACTCGGCCACGTTGATCTTGAAGTCCGTTAGCACACAGGGTTTCTTGTATTGCCGCGCCTAGTTTGTCAGCACTGGGAACTTTGAGCTTCATCTGCAGCACCGCGTTAGAAAGCCTTCGATAATGCTCGCGGAACATCACCGCGTTGCCATCGTAGGCAACCATGGTTTCAAACACACCCAGCCCATTGGCTAGTCCTAGATCAAAAGCTGACAGCCGTAACTGATCGTATGCTACCATACGCCCATTGTGCCAAACTTCTGCTACATCATTCATCTGGAGAAGACTATCTTATGCAGCTGATACTCGGTCAAGAGCGCACTGGAGTGCATCGACGGCAAATTGCATCTCATCGGGAGAGATATTGAATGGCGGGGTGAATGCCAACACGTTTCCGTCTGGGCCGTCTGCCAGCATGATGACGCCCGACTTGAGTATCGTTGTTAGAATCTCACCGGCTTTGTCTCCAGCGGGCTTACCATCGATGTGCTTCAGCTCGACGCCTAACATCAGCCCACGACCACGCACCTCATGAATCAACGGACTAGTTAGATTTTTCAGAAGCTTCGTAAAAACAGCGCCGCGTTCGGTCACCTTGGCGGCAGTCTCTGCACGGGTATGCTCCCCGATGGATGCCAACGCCATTGCACAGCCAACGGGATTCCCTAGGAACGTGCTTGTGTGAAGCGCCTCACCTTCTGACTCAGGCCAAGCGTCCATCACAGCCGCTTTTCCCACGCAAGCAGAGATCGGGTATCCACCACTCATCGCTTTTCCCAGACAAATCAGATCGGGCACGACGCCCTCATGCTCACAGGCGAAGAGCTTACTAGTGCGGTTAAAGCCCGTGTAGATTTCATCGAAAATCAGAATCGCACCACACGAGTCACACCAGTTACGAAGCATCGATAGAAAACCATCCGGAGGCACAATTTTTCCTCCCCTGCCCTGGATTGGTTCCAACAGAACTGCACCAACCGTCTCTACATCGAGCGCATCCAGTTGTTTTCCCAAAACCGTCATCCCATTTTGATCGGCTGGATAATCAAGCACCTGACGATGCTCAGCGAGCTGGCTGGCAAAGGGGTCACGGAATTTATCGAACCCGCCGCCCAACAACGCTCCATAACCAAGCCCGTGGTAGCCATTTGCAAAAGTAACAATACCGTCGCGACCAGTGGCGAGCCTCGCGGTTTTCAGAGCTGTCTCCACCGCTTCGAAGCCGGAATTACTCAGCGTTGTTTTGGCCGACCCCGCTCCCCAACGCTCATAAGTACATCGCGATAGCTCACGGCACAGATCCACCTTGAGCCGGGTGGGATGCACGTCACCCATCGCGTGGATCATCTGCTCTGATTGCTCACGCATCACCCCAGCCGACCAGCCATGACCCAGCCCGGCAACAGCAAATGCAGAAGTGAGGTCAAGAAAACGATTCCCGTCCTCATCCCAGACATTCACCCCATCGGCACGCTGCCAGAACACAGGCCAATCATCTGCGGTGTAGGTCACATTGCGGCACTCGTATTTATTAAGCTCCCCTGCAAGGCGAAGCGATTGCGGACCTGGTATCTCAGTGACGAGTTCGGGAAGCATGAGGAAATAATAGAGATAGCCGAAGCTCTGTCGAGCCGTGGCTGCCACGGTTTTCTGTTGCGGATTTCCTATCCTGCTACTAACTAGCTCACGTTATGGAAATTGATACAAAACAAATCATTCAAGACATCTCCGAACTTGGCGCGACCCATGGCCTGAAGCTCCTGACAGCCGTCGTCACCCTGTGGATCGGCTGGAAAGTCATTAAGTTTCTTGGAAAAGCATTACGTAAATGGTTCGATAAAACCGAATTTGATGAGGCTCTGGAAACCTTCATTCATAGTCTGGTCACTATGGCGCTGAAGGTTGTTCTGATTATTACCTGCGCCGGTATCGCCGGATTCCCCACAACGTCATTCGTGGCCGTGCTTGGTGCCGCAGGCCTCGCCGTGGGCATGGCGCTCTCCGGGACATTACAGAATTTCGCTGGAGGAGTCTTACTCTTAGTACTCAAGCCCTTTAAAGTGGGCGATGTGATTGAGACCGAGGGGCACACCGGCAAAGTGCGCAGCATTCAGATATTTAACACCATCATCAATACTCCAGACAACAAACGAGTAATCCTGCCCAACGGCCCCGTGGCGACCAATGCGCTGGTCAACTATTCTGCCGAGGACAAGCGCCGTGTGGATATGCTGTTCGGAATCGGCTATGACGACAGCATCGATCAGGCCAAGGAGATCATTCAAAAACTTATCGAGGCAGACTCCCGTATCGACAAAGACCCTGAGCCATTCATCGCCGTTAAGGAACTCGCCGACAGCTCGGTCAACTTGGTCGTTCGCGTGTGGGGCGACACGGGAGATTACTGGGGCATCTTCTTTGATATGCACGAGAACGTGAAAAAGGCGTTCGATGCCGATGGCATATCGATTCCTTACCCACAAAGCGACGTACACATGCACGAGGTTAAGACAGCCTCCTAATACGAATTACAAAATATCACTTGAACGCCACCAGCAGATATTGCTGAGTGGCGTTTTTTTTGTTGATTTTTTCAAATAATGATCATTATTTAAGTTACCTTAACTAATATTTATCTAAAATCGAATATTTTGACAATACCAGCTAAATAACAATATAAACCTCTTATCGTAAGTATGTTGTTATGTTAATCCATGTTGATAATTACGGTTTATTTTATTCGAACATGACCTTAAATTAAGTTTTTTATAAATATTAACTTGTGTTTTTTGTAATTTCCAGCAAACTGCACCTGCCTTCGGGAAACAACCCATCCAGCGCATGAATCTCAGCTCAACTATTCGAATCGGCTTCTTCGCCTCCCTGCTATCAGGGAGCGCAGTCGCCCAGCAGTTGAGCTTCAATGACTTCAGCCTGGTCAAAGGAAAAGATTTGCAGAAGGGCTCCTCCTACCGCTTCTACAATGTGACCAGCGGCGTTGACGCCGTGATTAAGGTTGAGAGGCTCAGTAATGCGTCCCTCGTTAGAATTGACGATTCCCCGATCGCCCGAGACGCACTCGGCGACTCAGCCTGGCGCCCAATCGTATCCGGCGTCAGCAATTCCGGCCAAAAAGAAACTCATTACGTGGATTTTTCCGTAGGCTTTTATGCAAATGGAGGAAACCGACCAGTCGGCCTTGACTCACTGACCATGTCCATTTTTGACACTGACGGCGACAACGACCTAGCCGACTTCTCTGACAACGAAGACGGCAATGTGATCGAATTCGCCAGAGTAACAGGATTCTCCTCCCTGCTTTCTACCGGGAACATGCTGGAAGTCACCTACAACAGCAACGGCAGCGCCACCGTCAGGGCAAAGGACAGCACAACAAACGACGGCGTGACCGATGCCGCTCCATGGCTCTCAGTCTGGAAACTCGACGACAAGCACTCTTACTCAGTTCGACTCGGCTGGGAGGGCACAGACGACGACATGAGCATGGACAACGATCGTCTGTTTGGTGCCTATTTCACCGGTGTAAACACTCCAGAGATTGTTCCAGTGCCCGAGCCATCGACTGCCCTGCTGGCATTGATCGGTGCCGCCGCTGCGATGTTCCGCCGCAATCGTAAGTCCTAAAACGTTTCAAATTACCGAAGTCATGAAAACTGCCTCACTCACTTTCATCCTGAGCACTACGCTGGCCATCCAGTCTCTGGTAGTAGCGCAACAGATGAATACCGTTGCCGCCGAGCATATCGCGGGTGAGGACAAGCAGCCTAATGCCAGCTACCGTTTCTCCAATATGTTCAAAGATACTGACGCGGTGGTAACTGTGGATAAGCTAAAGAACATTGAACTTCTTGATATTGCCGGCCCTAGCAGCCGCGCCCTTGAGAGCATGAACCCCAAGGCGATTGAAAATGCTGCATGGTCTCCTGTTTTTGCAGGAACAGGTGGTGACGGACTGCACTACGCCGACATGACCTTACGACTTTTCGCTAACGGAACTAACACCGCGCAAGCCCCCGCCTCGTTTAGCTCTTCATTTTTTGGCAGTGACCTAAGCGATACATCCGGCGGCTTCATGATGGAGTTCGCTCAAGTTACCGGCGCATCCTCAATGCTTAATGCTGAGGAAATCGCCAGCACTCTTGGCGGAACAGGCCAACACCTCGCAGCATGGGAATTCAATAACGTGACCGAGTTTAAAATTCGGTTCGGTTGGCAAGGAGCCAATGGCCCCGACACTGGAAAAACTTTCAATACCCTGATGAGCGCACACAGCAACGACTCAACTGGAGCTACAAAAAACCAGTTTGCTGCGATCACCTCTGTGCCCGAGCCATCAACCTCCTTTCTGTTCATACTGTCTGTGTTCCCCCTCGCCTTCCGAAGGAAGCGCCAGGAAAAAATCTAGCAAATGATTGTGTATTTGCTGTGTGATAGTGCAGGTCCCCATGTGTTGCAGCACATGGGGACCGAACTTTTTTAAACGGGTATGTCTTGATCAAGGAGCGAATTCTCCCGATGCTGCCAAGCGTGATTCGCTGCATAATTTTTGATCTCGATGGAACCCTCGTCCACTCGCTCCCCGGCATCGCGGCTTCTCTTAATCGCACCCTTGATGCCGCAGGCATGAATACCCATTCAGAATCCAATGTACGCGGATTTATTGGCAATGGTATTGGAAAACTTGTCGAGCGTGCCGCCCCAGATGTCACAGGTGATGCACTAGCGAATCTAGTGGACGGCATGCGGGCAGATTACGCAGCAACCTGGAAAGAAGGCACCCACCCCTACCCTAAGGTGACCGAGACTCTTGAGAAACTCGCCCAAGAAGGAATCCCTATCACCGTTTTATCCAATAAACCTGACGAATACTGCCGAGAGATTACTGATTATCTTTTTCCCGACATCCATTTTCCCATTGTCCGCGGCCAGCTTAAGAATGCCCCATCGAAGCCCGATCCCTCAGGGGCGCTTTCTATATGCCGTGAGCTAGACATCTGCCCCGCAGAGACTGCACTCGTCGGCGACTCGACAATCGACCTCGAAACCGCCAGAAACGCTGGCATGATAGCCGTCGCCGCCACATGGGGCTATCACGATCCACCTGCACTGGCTTCCCTAAATCCCGAGCAAACCATCCATAGCATGAGCGCGCTGATCAACGCGCTAAGCCTCTAACATTTTTTCTATGTCATACAGAACCCACCCCTC
Organism: Akkermansiaceae bacterium; assembly: GCA_045106535.1. Lineage (GTDB taxonomy): Bacteria > Verrucomicrobiota > Verrucomicrobiia > Verrucomicrobiales > Akkermansiaceae > Oceaniferula. The sequence goes on from JBGCEU010000040.1 coordinate 23,486, forward strand.
CGAGACGGAAAAGCTGCCAGGCGGCATCCCTTACATCATTTCTAACGAAGCCGCTGAACGGTTTTCGTTTTATGGAATGAAAGCAGCTTTAGCGATCTTCCTCGCTAACTACCTGGGCGTGCTTGGGGGCGAATCGATGAGTGAGGCTAAGGCGACCGCCTATGTGTCTTTCTTTAACTCAGCGGTCTATCTCACACCTCTTTTTGGTGCTCTCATTGCAGATATATTTTTTGGAAAATACCGAACAATCGTCACGCTGTCGGTTGTGTATTGCCTGGGTCATTTGGCTCTCGCATTCATGGGAATGGGAGGCATGGTTCAATTTTGGCTATTGGCGGGCTTAGGCCTGATCTCAATCGGGGCAGGTGGTATCAAGCCATGCGTTTCCGCGCATGTGGGAGATCAATTTGGAAAAAACAACCAGCACCTACTCACGAAGGTCTTTAACCTTTTCTACCTCTCTATCAATTTTGGAGCGGTTATTTCAAATCTAGCTATCCCCCTTATCCTAAAGTGGGCTGGCCCTCATTGGGCGTTTGGCATACCGGGCGTCTTAATGGCATTGGCAACGGTATTTTTCTGGATGGGCCGAAATAAATTTGTCCACATTCCTGCCGACGGCAAGGGCTTCAGCAGCGAACTATTTAGCGCGGAAGGTCTTAAAGCGATCGGGAAATTGATACCATTATTTCTATTTGTCGCCGTGTTCTGGTGCTTATTTGACCAGACCGCGAACACACTCGTTTTTCAGGCTGAAAAAATGGACCGCCAAATCTTGAACTTTGCTTTCTTGCCAGAGTCATTACGGCAACTCGAAGTTCTTCCGTCGCAAATTCAAGCGGCCAACCCATTCCTTATCCTCGTGCTTATCCCCTTATTTACTTGGATCATTTACCCCGCTGCATCTAAGGCTATCACACTGACCCCGCTTCGCAAAATTGGCACAGGACTCTTTCTCATGGTGCTCTCATTCGCTGTGATTTCTTGGGCTCAGGAAGCCATCGACCGCGGAGAACATCCTTCGGTCTGGTGGCAGCTTCTCGCCTACCTGATATTCACCACCGCTGAAATCCTCATCTCAATTGTATGCTTAGAGTTTTCATACACACAGGCGCCGCGAAAAATGAAATCATTTATCATGGGGATCTTCCTCTTATCGGTTTTTGCTGGAAATATGCTGACGGGAATCATCAATGTCTACATTCAGATTCCAGAGATAACTCTCGAGGAGGGCATCACACACCCTGGGCATGACGGAAAAACAGGCACAGAAGACGACCTCATCATTGACGACAAGGGAGCCATCAAATCGCCAGCTTACGATCTGTTAAAGGAAAGTTCTGCGGCTATCCAGAGCATCTACCTCAGTAAGAAATCTCTCCCGACTACAAGTAGCGGAGAAACATCTCTTTCCAGCATCAAAGACCCTTGGGGGAATTCTTTACGGTACACACTCATCAGCTCAAGTTCTGCTCGGATATCCTCTGACGGACCCGACGCAACAGCAAAAACAAAATGGGATCTTGGCGTCATCATTTCAGTTCGAGAAGCCGAGGCTGAGGAAGAAGGCACCTGGCTCTATCGAGAAAAAAAGCGACAGGGTATACTAGATACGACATCAAAAGAAAATGATACGTCACCACTGAAAACAACGTATTACGCAGGAGGGCAAACTAAACTAGAAGGTGCTGCCTACTTCTGGTTCTTTACAAAGCTTATGTTAATTACCGCCATCATCTTCATACCATTCTCACTGCTCTACAAACCCAAAACTTATCTTCAAGAATAGTCATCATGAAAACAATCTACCTCCTACTATCGCTCCTTTGCTGCTCACCTGCCATCGCCCGTGACCCTAACTTCATCATCATCTTTACTGATGACCAAGGTTACGGTGACCTCGGATGCTTCGGATCAAAAACCATCAAAACACCCCACCTTGATCAGTTAGCTACCGATGGCCTCAAGCTAACCAATTTCCTTGTCCCTTCGCCTGTCTGTACGCCCTCTCGTGCTGGTCTACTAACTGGTTGCTACCCAAAACGTGTTGGCATGCACCGCCATGTCATTTTTCCAGCCAACAAATACGGTCTTCACCCGGACGAACTCACCATTGCGGACCACCTTAAAGCAAACGGCTACGCAACTGCCTGTGTAGGAAAATGGCATCTTGGCCACGTGCCGGAGACACTCCCCATATCGAACGGATTCGACAGCTACTTCGGCATACCATACTCAAATGATATGAGCCACCCCGACAATAAGGGCAAGCCACGCATGAGTCAGGACGAAAGCTGGAAGAACCAGGAGAAGTTTTCTCCACTCTGGAAAACTCCCCTGATGCGCGATGATAAAATCATCGAGCTACCGGTAAACCAGCGCACCATCACAAGGCGCTACACCGATGAGGCAATCAAGTTTGTCACCGAGAACAAGGACAAGCCCTTCTTCCTCTATTTACCGCACACGATGCCACACATCCCTCTCTATGTCCCCGATGATGTGTTAGACCCCGATCCGGCCAATGCCTACACCAACGTCATTGAGCACATTGATGCCGAGTGTGGTAGAATTTTCAAAACCATCAAAGACCTCAAACTGGAAAAGGACACTTACATTATTTTCACCACCGATAACGGGCCATGGCTACAGTTTAAAAATCACGGAGGCAGCGCCGGCCCACTCAGAGCAGGAAAAGGCACTACCTTCGAGGGAGGGCAACGTGTTCCATTTATCATAAGCCGACCAGGAATCATACCAGCGGGAAAGAGTTCCAATGAGCTGGTCAGCAGCATTGACCTTCTGCCCACCATCGCAACGCTAGCAGGGCATCCACTCAAGCCAAAAAAGAAAATTGATGGTCTCGACGTCACAGAAGTGCTCACAAAAACCAAACCAAGCCCGCGCAACGAGTTCCTTCACTATTCCTCCAATGGGAAACTCGAAGGCATCCGGCAAGGCGACTGGAAACTTCTCGTCAAGCAACCGCGCCGAAAATCAAAAAACAAAAAGACGACAACCATGCTCTTTAATCTCTCAAAAGATATGAGTGAGGCGACAAACCTCGCAGAGAAGCACCCTGAGATAGTCGTAAAATTAACCAAGCGTATGCAGGAGCTCGATGCCGAGATCACCCAGAACGCACGCCCGGTTTTTGGCAAACGCTAGACCATGCTCACCGATTCCCACTGCCACTTGGCATCCCACAAGTTTGCCAAAGACGAACTCGGGGAAATCATCACCCGTGCACGCGAGCACGGCGTGAATCGCATGGTGACTCTCGCCACGAATCTGAAAGACTGCGCGGCGAATCTTACTATCGCTGATACCCACCCTGAAATTTTTGCCTGCATCGGCATCCATCCATGCGATGTGCATGAGACACCCGATGACTACCTAACAACCTTGGAACCGCACGCACGGCACACGCGCTGCGTCGCCATCGGCGAGACAGGGCTGGACTACTTCCACCCCGCACCCGAAGGCTGGACAGACGAGGCATACCACACCCGCCAGCAGGGATTTCTAGAACAACATTTTGAGCTCGCCGCAAAACTTGGGAAAAACATCGTCATCCACACACGAGACAGATCCGGTGATGCCTCTCTGCAAGACGCGATCAATATTTACAAAAACCACGCCGAAAAAGTCCGCGCCGTATTCCACTGCTTTCCGTTTTCTTTCCAACAGGCAAAGCCCATCCTCGATCTCGGCGGCCTGATATCATTCACTGGCATCGCCACATTCAAAAACGCCGATACAGTTCTCGATACTGCCACCCAGTGCCCTGCCGGATCATTCATGGTGGAGACTGACGCCCCCTACCTAGCACCCGTGCCTCACCGCGGAAAACGCAACGAACCCGCATTCACTCGCTTCACCGCCGAACATATTGCTCAAGCACGCTCCGAGGAACTGAAAGACCTCGCATCACACACCGAGCAAGCTGCCGGAAAATTCTATAAGTTTCCTTAGAAATCACTTTTCCTGAGAAAATTGAAAAGCTCGAGGTCATTGCAGCGTTTACATCTTTGAATAAAGTGCTAGATTTCCAGCAACTTAAGTTAACCACCCACCAGACTACGACCTTATGAAAAATACGACGACACTCACCATCGCAGCATACTCTCTCGCCGCCATCGCACTCAGCTCTTGTGGCACGACCGACCCTGAATACAAGGAATGGAAGAAAAAGAAGGCTGAAGAAGCTGCAGCAGCTAACAATCCATACGGAGCGCCCGCTGCAGGATCCAACCCATACGGCACACCCCAAGCATCAGGTGATCTAGGTACTACCCGTGCCGCCAGTGGTACCGCTCCCTACCAGCCACTTCCCGGTGTCCCACAACCAGGCGCAGGCGCACCAACTTACCCCGAGGCACCGACCGCTGGAGCAGGAGCCATCCCCGGAGGTGCACCTACCGCAGGTGGAGCTAGCCACACAGTTGTATCCGGTGACAGCCTATGGGGGCTCGCTCGTAAATATGGAACGAGCATCGAAGCCATCCAAGCTGCCAATGGCTTGACTAATACCAATATCCGCACAGGTCAGACACTGACGATTCCCGGAAGATAAACTTCAAAAACTAAATTTACGAAACCAATCCCTAGCGGGTGAGCATCGGCTCACCCGTTTTTTTGTTGGTATTTAGAGTTTAAAATTGAACACTTTTGCCATGAAGCTCATTCCGATCATCGCGCTACTCTTCGTTAACTGCGCGTTCGCGCAAGATTCGCCTCCTGCGGAACCACCCGCAGACCCAAAAGAGGACGCACTGGAACAAATTTTCTCCAGTATGGGCGATGAGAATTTTCCAACCGCCCTTGCTGAAGCTAAAAAAGCCGGACTACACCCACAGATTTTGTTAGAAGCACGCTTCCTTCATCATGTCGACCAGCGAGACAACAAGGCAATCGCAGCGATGGCTGATGAATTCATTGCTTTGACGGATAAATTTGACCCCGACAACTCAGAAGTCTTTTCTCTCAAAGAAGACTGGAGTGCCGTCGTCCATTACACCCAAGCACTCGCGGCACTTGAAAAAGGCGACAAGGAAGGATTCAAAAAGCACATCACCGAGGCATTCTGGCTCAGTCCAAAACAAGCCCAAGCTTTCGCCCCACATATAGAACAACTGCGACTCAGAGACGCGATGGCTAGCATCACACTAGACCCCAACCGCTCGCTCAAAGATCAGGAAACAGGAAAACCGGTGAGCATCGGCCAGTTGCTCGCAGACAAGAAGGCGCTCATCCTCCATTTCTGGTCACCCATGAGCCAGGAAGTCCAAGTCAACATGCCTGATTTCATTCTGACCAGCCAAGCATGTGATGCCCAAAATATCGCGGTAGCTTCAATCCTTGTGGGCAAATACCCGGGCATACTCAAGGATGCTGAAACCCTGCGCAAAGAAGATGCAATCAAAGCGGCGAGCAGCTGGATAGTCGATTCAGATAAAGACACCCTATCTAACAAATTACGCATCGCAAGCATCCCGACAATGGTCATTGTCTCCCCAGAGGGGAAAATACTATTCAATGGCCAGCCATCTAACAAAGAATTCTGGAAGACAGTAAAAACAGTCGCCCCCAACTTCACGAGACCTAACAACCCGGAGCACAAGCACGCTGACGACCACCAAGATGGAGATGCAAAAGAATAGCAGACGATAAAAATAGTTTTGAAAAGTGAAATTCCTTTCTTGACCAATCAAAACCGTTAGGGCAATGTTCTCGTTAAATAGAGGTGTGCTTGCAACACTGCCACATGATTTAAAAATCATCCGCAACTAACAACCAACTCTAATATACCGAAAACCTAACAGACCACTGACAGGCACAGGCAGACGGGAACCACCACCCCAAAACAAACAGACCCTAACATACACTACATTATGGCAGCCAAAAAAAAGACCGCTAAGAAGAAAGCGACTCGTAAAAAAGTCGCTAAGAAAAAAGTGATTCGTAAAAAAGTCGCTAAGAAGAAAGTAGCACGCAAGCCAGCCAAGAAGGCAGCCAAGCGTAAGCCAGCCAAGAAAGCCGCCAAGAAAAAGGTAGCTAAGAAGGCCAAAAAGAAAGCCGCCAAGAAAAAGGTAGCCAAGAAAGCCAAAAAGAAAGTTGCTAAGAAAAAGGCAGCCAAGAAGGCCAAAAAGAAAGTTGCCAAGAAAAAGGTAGCCAAGAAGGCCAAAAAGAAAGCTGCCAAGAAAAAGGTAGCCAAGAAAAAAGCGGCTAAGCGCAAGCCAGCTAAAAAGGCTAAGAAAAAGGCCGCTCGCAAACGCAAGTAAGCCTGCTTCTTTTATCAATCTTTCCAAGAGCATCCTCAATGAGGGTGCTCTTTTTTTGTCGCTGCTCTACTAGCAAAACGAACCTATAGAATCCATTTTGTAAATGGCTCCCGGGATAAGGAGGAATTTGCATAGCGCGGATCATGAGAGACGTCCAAATCAATCCATTCAGGTCGATCAAAATTTTCCGCTTCACCCATCAATTCAATCTCCGCAACTACCAAACCTTGGTTCTCTCCCTCAAATACATCAATTTCCCAAGTATGATCCCCGCGTCTGTGATAGTATCGAGTTTTCTCAACAAGAGACCCTGCTGCCAGTTTCATAAGTTCTTTGGCATCCTCTAGTGGTATCTCATACTCGTATTCAAGACGTGTAATACCAGTCTGCGCCCCTTTGACTGTGATCACCGCCCTCAGATCCTCGGTACGAACTCGCACCGTAACATTATCCTCGTCGCTGAGATATGCCTGCACCATTTTGACACCGCCCTCGCGAGGAAAATCCCCTTTTACCAAAAACTTCCGCTCAATTTCCACAGCCATGTATTCATATAAGAGATACTCTAGCTACTATCACTCAAAAAAATCACCCCACTTGGCAAATAAATCAATCATGGAATTTTCAATTTCTTGACCACCACTTCATTTTTCATAGCTACACGTAATAAAACCTGTATAAATAATACACAGGACGAAAAATCGAATTCTTAACTAGAATTTGACATGTGAGCTCACGAAAAGCTAGGTTGGATGAGTAGTTACAATGTGTTTCCCAATCAAAAGCCCAATCAGTTCACAATGAAGATTTCGTCACTGAGTCATAGATCTACTCATAGCACACCAGGTAACCGCTCAATTAGAGGGTTCGCACTGATCGCAACAGTGTCAATAATGGTTCTCATTGTTTTAATAGCCTTAGCAATGCTTTCTCTCTCTACCACCACGATTCGAGCCGATCGTCAGAGCAGCGCGCATGCCGAAGCCCAAGCCAATGCAAGACTTGCTCTTATGCTAGCCATAGGTGAGCTGCAGAAATCCATGGGGCCAGATCAGCGGATCTCAGCAAATGGCGAAATACTATCCGACCCTACGAATTCCAGCTCCACGGTGAAAAACCCAAATTGGACTGGCGTGTGGCATTCATGGAGAGCTGATAGCGATCCTGCTGGAAATGACGAGCAAAGCCAGCACTCGACCATCAATGATGCCGATACCGGAATTCATCCCAGCTACGAAGCCGACCGCAAAGATCATTTCTTATCCTGGCTGGTATCACTCGATGCAATGAGCGCTGAAGAAGTGGACTCGGCTAGAAACTTAGATCTCGCTGGCCAATACGTCCCAGCGCCAAATGACGATGCTGTCATCTTAGTTGGCCAAGGCTCATTAGGTAATAACCCGAAACCTGAAAAGATGATCCAAGCACCCCTTGTTAGTGCTAGGCTTAAGTCTGATTCGAGTGGCACCAGGTTATCAGGTCGCTATGGCTGGTGGATTGGTGATGAAAGTCAAAAAGTTAACGTAATGGATGATTCATACGAAAGCTATCAGGGATTGGGAATAGCCGAACGATTATTCAGACAACAAGCACCTGCCTCCGTGGGGAAATCAACTATTGATGGTCTAGATTCCATAAAAGATGAAACACAGCTCTCCAGCTTGCCTTCTCGTAAAACACTACCATTTGTGGATGGCGTCACTAATGCGGTGACTTCGCAATATCATGACATCACGACTACCTCATACGGAATTCTATCTGATGTCCGTGAGGGAGGCCTCAAACGTGACCTTTCCACCATTCTGGAAAGAACTATCGATCCGGAAGAAGTCTATAATTTAACATTAAGACCGGACACTGAATTTCAATGGGCCTCTTCCCTGAAAGGCGAAGGCAAGGATTTCCTACTCTATAGCTTTGACAACATGGTCAATAGTGTCGTGGGCAACACCACGGCTCAGGCCAGTGTACCTATTCAAGATCTGGCATCCTACTATCAATTGTACAATAGCTACCGACCAGACAGTGCAGGTGGAATTCAATATTCTTCAAGTGATTCTTCACCATCGAACAGTCATCTGCCGAGTGGAATTATGGTAAGCAACCCGGATTACGGCGAAACGAGGTCTGATTATGACAATTACCTGCGTCAGCACAGTGCTCTATACCGAAACCCAGTACCGGTAAAAATAGAAATGGTTCTGAGTTATGTTACTGAACCCATTTTCCCGGTGCCGACGGATCCAAACGAAGATAAGTATCGGCTTAGGATCGGTGTTTCTCCAGCAATCACCTTATGGAATCCTAATAATGTGCCGATGGTACTGAATACAGGGAACCCAGATCGGGCTTCGATCATGATTCGCGAAACACCAATCCCTCTCAAAGTTACATTTAAAAAATCAGAAACTCGCGATGGCCCACCAACCCAGACTCACGTTCGTGATTTTAGATTCGTAACAAGTGGCCAGCAAGGTGAGCTCTACACACTTTTCATTTCTGGTAACTATCCCGCAGTATTCCAACCAGGAGAAAGTAAAGTCTTCGCGCTGCAGTATGCCTCGGGAACAGACGGCAATGCAGCTTCAAACTCTGTCGATTTTGGACTACGTGGTCGAATTGGCGGAAGGTATGCTGAGCAATTTGTCCCTGAACTAGAGCTTGTGCCAGGATGGAACCCAGAAAAATTCATTAGACCTTCAACCCGTCAAGGTGGCCGCCGAGGTGGTGAAGAAACCGTATTTACCTTCGATGACAATGACTTTATCTCAGCGGCCATATCCGGAGGCACCTACAATACCTTTACAGTAGATTTTGCCCAAAAGTCGAGACATGGACGAAATGCACCCGGAGTCATGTGGCATTACCGAAGCTTCAGTATTAAAAGTAGGTTGAACCGGAGTAACAACGGAGGGCAGTACAGGAATGACTTTGTCTACCAAGGCTTCCCCAACGGCGGCAACAATATCTCTGATCGTAACCCAAGAGAGATACTGATTCCTGCGAGAAGTGCCGAAAAGCTGATCACGGCCATGCAGACTCCTTTCAATCCAAGAGACGATCTTCCTCAATCATTTTTCTATTACAGTATCAAAGCTGCAACAGAAACTCACGAATCCCAAAACGTCGCGCCCATTTTGGGTGGGTCTGGACGTCGGTTTCCCAGCCGACCATTCACTCACTCAACTGCGATGGCACCAGCGATACTCGATAGCGTCGAGCCTAACGCGCTATACAACTATGGATGGAATTGGTTTTTCATGCCGTTGGACAACCTGCTTGATGCACCGATTTCGATAGCGAACGGCGATCACGGCTACTACGGCGGTGGCTTCACGGCTGAGAACGGCACGACTCATAATGTCCAACAACATCTACCTCTTACACCACCTATTTCCATTGCCTCACTGAGCCACGCGCATTTGGGTGGATTTAGTCTTGCTACTGAGGCCGCCGCACCTGGTTACTGGGGTCTCAGAGATCCTTGGAATAGGGCATCATTTCAGCGCGTCACGGCCATTGGCTACGCTGGGCTCGCGCCTCATACGCTGCAAGCCATCGGAAATTCATACGCACATCCCAACATACCCAAAGACAAAGCATTGCATACTTGGGATCGATACTACACCGACCAAGGTGGAGGACCACGCAACACTGTAGAACCATTTGCCGACCACTCATACCTTGCCAACAAAGCACTCTGGGACGAGTTCTTCTTTTCATCGATCACACCAAAGCCCGAGAGTGTGAAAGTCTTCTCCGAGGAGGCGACGGCTCAGGACGCAGCACGAAAATTTTTCTTTGATCAGGAAGCTCTACCAAATCCACGCATCCTTCCTTACAGCTCAAGTCTTGATGAGGATCAATTAGACCAGCTGTTAACAAACTATGATAAGTATAAAGATGGATTTGCTGATAAAATATCAAGCCATCTCATGGTCGAGGGGCCATTCAATATTAATTCCACTTCGATTACTGCATGGAGGGCATTATTTTCCAGCCTGAAAGGAAAACAAGTTTCCTACCTTGATAAGGATTTCTCCATCGCGGGTGGAGTATTTTTAGATAATGTAAAACCCGACGGTGTGCCTTTAGCAGCGGGTGCTCTTCCCAACGGTAAGGCTTACACGGGCAGCTCCTCTGAACCCAGCGATGATGAACAATGGATTGGATGGCGTGAACTTACTGATAAAGAAATTAGTGAGCTCGCAGAAGCTATGGTCGAACAAGTCAAACTGCGTGGACCATTTCTTTCCCTCTCTGAATTCATCAACAGAAGACTGGACAACGACGAAACTGATCTCTCGCTCAAAGGTGCCCTTCAGGCAGCCATTGATGATCCTGATGTATCTATCAATGAAGGCTTCCGCGATGACAGGCGTAAGTTTACCAATCGCGAGACATCGTTTGTTGGTGCCGAATTCCCAGAAGCCATGGAAGGACCAGTGGCCTACGGCAGCTCGGCTTACGTTGATCAAGCCGATATATTGAGAAGCTTTCCTGCTCAGCTTACACCGAGGGGAGATACCTTTGTGATCCGAACATATGGGGATTCAATCGATGCCAATGGCAAGATTCAAGCACGTGCATGGTGCGAAGCTGTTGTGCAACGAACACCAGATTACCTCGACCCGGCTGATGAGCCGCAACTCAAGCAATCGCTGCTCACGTCAGAATCGAACAAAAAATTTGGCCGCAAGTTTACCATCGTGAAGTTCAGCTGGCTCAATGCATCGGAAATATAGTTCCATTGTCGCATTTTCTCTCTTTAATCGCGCTATGCCCAATAGACTAGTCCAGCCCCTTATCTTCGCTATCGTATGCATGATGACGGTGGTCACCCATGCTCAGGACAAAGTCACTGTCCAATTCTTGGCGTTTCCAAAGCATATGAAGCCAGCACCTGTGGAGTTACTCATTGGCGAAGGAAAAACTATCGAAATTGAAACTCCAGGAAATGAACTATCAAAAGTCTATAAGATACCGCGACTCAGTTCGGTAGTGGTTGGAAAAACAACCCAAAATGACGATGGCGACGCTATCTTCGAGATCTACGGAAAGGCTAAATTCATTTCGGCTTCCAAGCAAATTATCTTGTTAATGCGTAAAGGCAAAAATAACAGTGACGGTTTTGAGATTCTCCCACTCAATGGTGAGTTAGCTGATTTTAAAGGAGGCTGTTACCTTTTTATCAATGCGTCCAAATTGAATATTGCAGGTGTCATAGGAGACAAAAAATTTAGCCTCAAACCAGGAAAACGACAATTAGTTCAGCCTGTGCCAAACCACAAGGGCGGCATCTGTCAGGTGACACTTGCCTACCAGCGTCAAGAGAAGTGGAAAAAATTCTATGATACACGCTGGCCAGCTAACAAAAAATATCGGTCTTTGATATTTTTCCACCAAGACCCTACCAATGGACGATTGGGCATCGCCCCAATCATGGATATACTCCCGTAAATATCATTTTTTTGTGCCATACCAAAAAGCCACTCAACATAGTCATATAGAAACCATGAAACGATTTATTTCCTATTCGCTACCATGCCTAATCATAGCGACATTCGCGGTATCCGTTAATCAAACTTGGGCAGAAAGAATTTTCTACGATAGCTTTGAAACACCTGTTAACCCCGGTGGTGGCACCGATCCCACTGGCTGGTCAGCTCCGGGTCACCCGAATTACTTCCGCGTAGCAAGTGAGAGCGGCAGTAGCTGGTCAACTCCCTACGGCGAACAAGCTATAACGACATACAGTAATGGCGTAGCGACCAAGACCCTGGCTTTTCTCGATACAGAACCAGGAGTCTATACTTTGTCTTTTAATATTTCAAGTAACGCTACCATTGGTGAATACAAAGCCGAGTTGTGGATCAAACACCCCTTTTTCGGAGATGTTTTAGTTGGGTCTACTGAAGGAGATACTGATGGCAGCAAAGACATGTCGTTCGCCGACAGCATCGTCTGGACACTCGATCCTTTTTACGCTGGAGCTGAACTTGAAGTGAGGCTCGGGCAAGATCCAAATCGCAGCAACTGGCGTCACACGCCAGTATGGGATAACGTCGCTCTGGATTTTATCGCCGATAATGATGTCTCACCTCCAACGCTCGTTGAAATCACCGATGATCGTGTGGGTGGATCGGTTGCACCTGGCTCGCCTGTAACTTATACAGTTACATTCTCCGAGGACATTGATGCTTCTACTGTAAGTGTTGCCGATTTTTACAATCAGGCTGGCGCGACAGTAACAGTCGACTCTGTCTCAGAGACAGCGCCCACTTCCGGTGTATTTACCGTTCAAGTAACGCCGACTGGCGGCGGCACACTACGTCTCGGCATCAATCCATCAGCACTGATTGAGGATATAGAAGGAAATATGTTAGACACTACAGGCTCCATACTCGACATTACCGACAACACCACCATCTTTGTTGAAGGCACCTTACCTATACTCGCCCCTATTGATATTACCGATGACAGAAATGGTACGCCAGTTGCCCTAAACTCACCAGTCATCTACACGCTCAACTTTAGCAAAGATATGGATGCTGCTACAGTACAAGCTGCCGATTTTAGTAATGCAGGCTCAGCAGCGGTCACCATTGGTGCCATCACAGAGACCTCACCGACATCAGGAGTCTTTACCGTTCAGTTCACCCCAACAAGCGGTGGAACCCTAAAATTTAGAGTGAATAGTTCTGCTGATCTGAAAGACACAGCAGCCAACGCCCTGGACACTAGCTCCGCTATTGAAGATGATACAACTATTACAGTAGACGCCACGGCGCCAACCTTGGCGAGTGCTGATATTATCGATGCCGATAATCTAGGAAATCCACTGACGACAAACACTACTGTGCAATACACACTGATCTTCAGTGAGGATATTGATGCCTCCAGCGTAACCGCTGCTGATTTTGGTAATGCGGGCAGTTCAACTATAACCATCGGAGATATCGCTGAGCCATCTGCGGGAGTCTTTACCGTTGATATCACTCCCACAAGTGTTGGCACTTTACAATTAAGAGTTAATGCATCCGCTATCATCATGGATGCTTTGGGAAATAATCTGAATACCTCCTCAGCAATTACTGACGACACCATTATTACGGTAAATGCTGCCCCCTCAAACCCCTACGACAGCTGGGCTGGCGGCGCATCCTTTGCCGATGATACCAACGAGGATGGCGTAAGTAATGGTATGGCATGGGCACTTGGCGCGGCTGACGTAAATGCCAACGCAGCGGATCTGCTACCAACCTATGACTATTCAACCGATCCCAATTACATCATATGCACCTTCCGTCGTGCCGATGAAGCGAACGATCACTCGGATACCACAATGGTTGTGCAATACGGCACCACCCTAGGCTCAAGCAGCTGGAACAACGCAGTGCATGATAACGACAACGTCATTATTACCGTGACTGATAATCACTATTCAACAACCCCTGGTGTTGACAGAGTGGTCGTTAAGCTTAAGCGATCGTCATTAAGTGCCGACGGTAAACTGTTCGCCCGTCTAAGTCTGGAACAGGCGCCAGAAGATTTACTTTTGGCTGAATAATTGATACTTATACTCAGGTTTCCAATCGCCTTGCCCTCCCTTCAGTAATTCCATCATGGGGAAAAGCACACAGTATTCATCGCCTGGATCAAAGTAGCTGAAGCCAGTGCGGGTGATAAAATCGCCGTCCTTATGGAAGCAGCTGAAGCCGGGCCAGACGCCCGCCATCTCTCCCTCTGGCTGGTAAAACCCCATTTCGGAATTAAAATCCTCACCATGATCGTGACTCGAAATCATTCTAAATTTCCAACCGCGTGAGAAGGCAAAATCTTTCTGCTTGGAAACGGGATCAGGAGAAAGCAAAGCAACCGCCGATCTATTTTCAAGATGGTGTAAGATACCATTAATCCCATCGGCATAGGTCGTGCAGTAAGGACAATCAGCACCCATGTTATGAATGATCACCAGATCGCTTTTGTCGCCAAATAAATCCTCTAGCGATACATCCCCCTGCCCCGAGGAGAACACATACCCCCGATCTAGTGGCCTAGATTCCTTTTTCTGAAGGTCACGGAGTTCCACCTGGAGTTTTTTAATCTCCATCAAGATGACGTCGGTTCGTTCTGCATTGTCATTCATACCACCATTATTGGATGGAAACACCTTCTTTGGACAGAAAGAAAAAGCCCCCGCTGCACAGAGCAACGGGGGCTTGGAAACATGGTGTGCGGGTTACAAACCGGCGCTCCACAAGCCTAGTAACGGTAATGCTCAGGCTTGTATGGGCCTTCTTGAGCAACGCCGATGTAGTCAGCCTGATCCTTGCTGAGCACGGTGAGCTTACAACCAATTTTCTCGAGGTGGAGTCGGGCGACTTCTTCGTCGAGGTGTTTTGGTAGCACTTTCACTTCGCCAGCCTTGTAGTTGTCCTTGTTTTTCCAAAGATCAATCTGAGCGAGTGTCTGGTTCGCAAAGGAGTTAGACATCACGAAACTAGGGTGACCCGTGGCGCAGCCGAGGTTTACAAGACGGCCTTCAGCAAGCATGTAGAGGCTGTTCCCTGTGGGGAAAGTATACTTGTCGACCTGTGGCTTGATGTTGAGCTTGGTGACGCCCTCGGCTTTTTCAAGCTGAGCCATCTGGATCTCGTTATCAAAGTGACCGATGTTACAGACGATTGCCTGATCCTTCATCTTCTCCATGTGCTCGAAGCGGATGATGTCATAGTTACCCGTGGTGGTGACGTAGATGTCTCCCCAGCCTAAAGTATCTTCGACTGTTAGGACACGGTAGCCCTCCATTGCGGCTTGCAGCGCGCAGATAGGATCGACCTCGGTAACAACAACTTGCGCACCCTGGCCGCGAAGGGCTTGGGCACACCCTTTACCAACATCGCCGTAGCCGCATACGACGGCTACTTTTCCAGAGATCATAACGTCAGTAGCGCGCTTGATTCCGTCAACGAGTGACTCACGGCAGCCGTAGAGGTTATCAAACTTGGACTTGGTAACGGAGTCGTTCACGTTGATGGCTGGGACGAGGAGCTTGCCATTTTTTGCCATCTCGTAGAGACGATGAACACCGGTGGTGGTTTCTTCTGAAACGCCTTTCCACTCCTTGAGAATCTCGGCGAAAATGCCGGGGTGCTCGGCACCGATGCTCTTAAGGAGGTCTTTGATCACACCTTCTTCTTCGTTTGAAGCTGGCTCGTTCACCCAGCCTGATCCGTTTTCCATCTCGTATCCTTTGTGAAGGAGGAGAGTGGCGTCTCCGCCATCGTCAACAATAAGTTCAGGCCCTTTGTTTCCAGGGAACTTGAGTGCCTGCCATGTACACCACCAGAATTCCTTGAGGGTTTCACCTTTCCAAGCGAATACGGGAACACCTGACTCAGCAATAGCTGCGGCGGCGTGATCTTGGGTAGAGAAGATGTTACACGATGCCCAGCGGACGTCGGCTCCGAGATCAACGAGAGTCTCGATGAGAACAGCGGTCTGGATGGTCATGTGCAGGGAGCCCATGATACGGACACCTTGGAGAGGTTTCTCAGCACCGTACTTAGCGCGAGTCTGCATCAGGCCGGGCATTTCGTGCTCAGCGATATCGATTTCTTTACGACCAAAATCAGCAAGGCTGATGTCAGCGATTTTGTAGTCTTCTGTCATTGGTTTTTCTAGTGTTGTAGTGCTCATTTTTTGATTATTGATTGGAGTTTAAAACTTCTTTTTCAAAGCGCGGCTTTCAGCTCATCGACTTTGTTGGTTTCTTCCCACGGTAGCCCAGCATCCTCACGACCGAAGTGACCGTAGTTGGTGGTCTTGCCGTAGATTGGACGAAGGAGGTCGAGTTGAGAGACGATGTCAGCGGGCTTGAACGAGAATACCTCGTTGACGGCGGCTTCGATCTTAGTTTCATCGATCTCGGCGGTGCCGAAGGTATTGACATTAACACTGACGGGGTGTGGGTGCCCGATGGCGTAGGCGAGCTGAAGTTCGCACTCGTTGGCGATTCCTGCTGCGACGATGTTCTTGGCAACCCAGCGGCACATGTAGGCAGCGGAGCGGTCAACTTTCGACGGATCTTTTCCAGAGAAGGCACCTCCACCGTGACGACCCATGCCACCGTAGGTATCTACGATGATTTTTCTACCAGTCAATCCGGCGTCCCCTTCAGGACCTCCAATGACAAATAGTCCAGTCGGGTTGATCAGAATATCGGTTTCAGGCGTGAGAAGCTCACCGGGGAGGTGTTTCTCAATCAGGTCTCGCTTGAGCAGCTCACGGATTTCAGGTGTGCTGATTTCCTCGGCGTGCATGGTAGAAATAACTACGGATGTGAAACGGTTAGGCTTGCCGTCAACATATTCGATACTGACCTGTGTCTTCGAGTCCGGGCGCAGCCAGGTGTGAGTGCGGTCTTTACGCAGCTGAGTGAGTTTCTGACCAAGATGGTGTGAGTAGTGAATCGCTGCAGGCATGAGTGCGGCAGTGTCGTTGGTCGCGTAACCAAACATAATGCCTTGATCGCCGGCGCCCTGCTCATCGGTGTCCTTGTCAGTTGCAGCTGCGGCATCCACTCCCTGAGCGATGTCTGGCGATTGCTGACCAAGCATGTTCATAAGGAAGGCTCCTTTTTCAAACTTGCAGGTGTATGAGTAGTCAGTGCCGTCCGCATAATCAGAATCGTATCCGATTTCCTTAAGGGTATTTTTTACGACGGTGCCGTAGTCAAACTGCGCACTGGTCGTAATTTCGCCAGCTAAACCGACAACATTGTCTTTCACAAACGTCTCACACGCAACGCGGCTGCTCGTATCTTGCTCAAGACAAGCATCTAGAACGGCGTCAGAAACGGTATCACAAACTTTGTCAGGATGGCCTTCGGTAACGGACTCGGAAGAAAAAATAAATGTTTTGCTCATGGGTATATTTTGTTATATCAAGTAATCGCGATACGTTGATGCGTTTATGTAACCCTTATTCTTATGTCGTCAATTCTTAAATCTCTGAAATTACTCTCCGATCCCACCAGGATCCGGATTTTGCTGCTTTTAGAAGCCGAATCCCTGAATGTGGCAGAGCTACAAGAGATCCTAGGTATGGGACAAAGTAGAATCTCTACACAACTCTCCCAATTGCGGCAAGAAGGGCTGGTGACCAGCGCACGGTCTGGAAAAAACAATGTCTACACACTCGGGGCGTCCGACGCACTGATGGAGGTGGCTCGGCAAGCAGCTGGTGAAATCGCAGAGGTCAAGGCAGACACCAGCACCTTGGAGCACATCCTACGCAAGCGGCGCGACCGGACACGTGCCTATTTCGACGAACTCGCTGGCAAATTCGGCAAGAGCTATGTGCCTGGCAGATCATGGAAGTCATTGGCAGAGGCGATGCTAAAAATTCTCAACTACGATGTTGTGGTCGATTTGGGCGCTGGCGAGGGAACCTTGGCACAACTACTAGCGCCACGGGCGAAGCAGGTGATTGCTATTGATAACTCTCCTAAAATGGTCGAGTTCGGTAAGAAACTCGCCAAGGATCACGGACTCGCAAACCTCGAATACAGACTTGGGGACATTCAAGCCCCCCCCATTGACGATGACTCGGTGGATCTTGTCATATTTTCGCAAGCACTACACCATGCCGAGAATCCGCAGAAGGCTCTGGATGGCGCACGCAGAATGCTTAAAAAAGGAGGCAAGGTCATTGTCTTAGATCTCCTGCAGCACAGTTATGAACAAGCGCGTGAACTCTATGCTGATACTTGGCTGGGATTTTCAGAAGTCGATTTATACGGCATGATGAAAGAGGCAAAGTTCAAAGACATTGAGACCACCATCGTGGATAAAGAGACTGAGGCTCCGCATTTCCAAACGCTGCTGGCAACGGGTTCAAAATAATGCCATACATTCGGGCATGAATAACTTGGCTTGGATGCTGGCTTTATTTGCCGTCGTTGGATTGAGTGCTTGCTCTCCCAATGTTCAAGTGGATGACCCGATTTCCCGAGCTCCTGCTGCCGTGAAACCAACTACCCGATCGGAACAGAAGCCGCCTGCAGTCAAAACTCTGCCCCAGCTCCACACGCAGCCGCGGCTTGCTTTGCGTTACTACGATACGACACGCGGCGGGATACGCATGTATTTGGTAGCATTTGATGACCGTGATCATGTTTTACGGGTAGCTGACCAGCAAAATGGACCGGGCACTCGCTGGACGACGGCGCAGGAAGCGGCAGCCACATACGGTGGTGTCGCCGCTGTGAACGGAGGCTTTTTCACACCTGAGGGAAAACCTCTGGGCATGCTGATTGAAACGGGAACGCGTCGTGGGCACCTCAATCGGTCATCGCTTGGTGCTGGGATTTATGTCTCTTCCCATCTGCGATCTGCTATCTTGAGGCGCGAGAGCTATCAGAAATCGAAGAGTAGCTGGAATGCCTATAATCTACTTCAGACTGGCCCCATGCTGGTGGAAAACAAACAAGCCGTCACAGGTCTCTCAAAAAACAATCGCCGACCACGAAGCTTCATCGCATGGGACGGGAAACATCACTGGCTGATTGGCTATGCGGAGCCCTGCACGCTACACGCCCTCTCCAAAGCAATCACGGGCAGGACATTGGGTGGCTTTGAAATTAGCAACGCTTTGAATTTGGATGGCGGAAGGTCATCCGATTTATGGGCAGGAAACGCCATTTCAGGAGGAGGCAAAAGTCACCGTGGCATCTTCAATAAAACGGTGCGCAACTACCTGGTGCTGGTTAGGCGAAAAAGCGTAGCTGATACAGAATGAGCCAGCACACTATTCACAGAAAAAACGTAAGATTATCACATTTTTAGAAACCTAAGCCAAAGAAATGGGCACCATCATCTCAAGATAACCACCTTGGACTGGCGGACGTATGTTAGAAAAATAAATGATTGATGCCTTCCGCACGTGGACACCTCCTGTTTGGCTGCCTAGTAGCCATTCGGTTAGATATGCAAAGTCGGGATTGTGTCCACAAATGGCAACCCGGCTAAAATCTGAGTAAGCAGCAAGCTCTGACATCGCCTTTTCGGGACGCATACCACACGCAAGCCATGGCTCCACGACGGGAGCCTCGCCACCGGATGCCTCACAGAACAATTCGGCTGTCTCCCTCGCGCGGGCATACGGACTAGTGAGTGTTAGATCAGGAACGAGCCCGTTCGCCTTGAGGAACTTACCAATTCTACGCGACTGATCTTGGCCTTTTGGCACAAGATTACGCGAGGCATCATCCGTCGCAAAATCCTCAGCCTTGGCGTGGCGTATGATCAGCAGTTCCATCTCTTTGCACTTGGAGTTTAAAAACTACATCGTCATTCCGCCGTCCGATGCGATGACTTGCCCGGTAATATAGCGAGCCTCAGCGCTGGCTAGAAACAGTGTTAGAGCAGCGATATCTGAAACGTCACCCATCTCCTTGAGTGGAATATTTCCTACGATAGCCTCTTTCTGATCGTCATTTAGCTCATCCGTCATGTCGGTGGCGATGAAGCCCGGAGCAATGGCATTGCAGGTGACTTTACGCCCAGCAAGCTCACGTGCTACTGATTTGGTAAATCCGATGAGTCCAGCTTTACTGGCTGCGTAGTTAACTTGCCCTGCGTTGCCTATCAGGCCAATGACGGAAGAAATATTGATAATACGTGGGTCAGCGGCTTTCATCATACTGCGCTGGAATGCCTTAACAGTGTTGAAAGCCCCCTTCAGGTTCGTGTCCAGAACGGTATCCCAGTCCTCGCCCTTCATCCGCATCAGGAGACCATCACGAGTCACTCCGGCATTGTTAACCAAGATATTTACTGCACCAAAATCTGCGATGATCTGCTTACCCATTTCCTGAACAGCTTCGTGATCAGCAACATCAACTGCGTATGCCTTCGCTGCGTCAGGATAATCTACATTGAGCGCGTCTGCAGCCCCGCCACAGCTTCCTGCACTGCGACTAACAACTGCGACTTTTCCACCCTCGGCTACAAATGCCTTGGCGATCTCAAGACCAATCCCCCGACCTGCGCCGGTCACAACTGCAACTTTATCTGTAAAACGTGCCATACCGATTGGTCACATGAACCAGAGCATTTGCCAACAATGAAAACACCGGAGGCTTGAAAAAAGAATTCATCTCCAGAGGTATGAACGTTTTTCTGCGAGGATCTTGTTATCCTGCATCAGTCTAATCCGCCATGCCAGCACTCGACCACCGATGTTGTAATCATCTCCTGAAACCTTGAATTCGACTTTTCCACTCGCCGCACCGGCAGGTAGATCAGAATGCATTCGGTGCACGTCGGCGCCCGTTGACGCCTGATTAAAATCCATCACCACACCCGTAGGCTGCGCCCCCAAAGCTCTCCAAGTGACCGTGTAGTAATCGCCCAAGCGCTCTTGCTGTTCTTCCAGCGTCACAGCACCCTTGAGCCTATACATCTGCTCCCCCCTGACCATTTGTGCCCTTTTTACGTCTGCCGGGTCTGTATCCCTGAGATGAAACTGCCTGACCTTTAGAGCCTCATCAGGCGCAGATGAGCAGGCACTCAAAATAACAACTGCCAGCACTGCGAAGAGACGAAATATCCATTGAACCTGCACAACCAAATCATTCTCGATTTAAAAAAAATGCCAATGCATAAATTTCCAATTCGCCACACGAGGCCAAATTAGATAGACTAAAGCCATGGATTCCTCGGTGAAAGCCCGCCTGCATCAGTTTATTCAGAGCAAAGGGCTGCGTAATACCCCCCAACGGGACACCATTGTGGAAGCTATTTTTTCATCAGATGATCATTTTAATGCTGATGAACTCTGGGAGCGAATTCGTGCCACACAAACGCGATCGTCACGAGCGACCGTTTACCGCACTATTTCACTGCTGGTAGAAGCTGGCTTATTGCACGAGATCGATTTGGGTGACGACCAGAAAACCTACGATCCAAACTTCGTCGAGAGTCCAGCTCACAATCATCTGGTTTGTATCGACTGCGGTAAAATCGTCGAATTTGAAGACGAAAATATCCGGATCATGAATGATTGTGCCGCGACTCGAATCGGATTCCGGTCTCAAAAGCAGAGTCTGAAAATCGAGGCGTGCTGTGAAAAACTGAGACTAAATGGTCGGTGTGAGAGCCTCATTGAGGCACGGCTTCAGGGGAAACGGCTTCCAAAGCAAAAATAATAGGCTATCCTTTAGCACGCATGACGGAAATTCGAGAAAAATCACGCTCCGCGCTCTGTGAGTCTCCCGCAGAGGAAGTGGCTAGCGCTGTCACCCATGGATTTGGCGTTGTCATCAGCATCGTTGGGCTAGTCATGATGCTCAATGTATCCGCTGGTGATCCGTGGCGCATTACCGGCGCGGCGATTTTTGGCTCCACTCTGATCTTACTCTACCTTTCTTCGACGCTTTATCACTCCTTCAGTGGTTCTCGGATCAAATCGATCATGCAGGTCATTGATCACTCAGCGATCTACTTGCTTATCGCTGGTTCCTACACTCCACTAACTTTGGTCACCCTGCGTGGTCCGTGGGGTTGGAGCCTGTTAGGCGTGGTTTGGTTCATGGCGATCGGAGGTGTCGTTATCAAATCGGTGATGAAAAACAACCGGGAGCACTGGATTTCCACCGCTATTTACATCGTGATGGGCTGGCTAGCTGTCATCGCGGCAGGGCCATTAATTCGTGAGTTACCAATCGGCGGCCTCGTCCTGTTAGTCGCAGGCGGACTTTGCTACACCGGAGGGGTCGCGTTCTTTGTATGGCAATCACTTAAATACAACCATGCGATTTGGCACCTGTTCGTTCTCGCAGGAAGTGTATGCCACGCCCTCGCCGTCATTCTATACGTTCTCAAATAATATTCATGCCTCTCTCATACGAAACCATCGGCGAGCCTTCTGACACCCCTCTTATTTTTCTCCATGGCCTCGGCGGAGGTGCATACCGAACAGCTTCCACCTTCCCCAGCCTTCCTAACACCTACTTGATTGCACCCGATATGCCGGGTCATGGCGACAGTCAGGATTTTACTGCGGATGATTTCAACTTTGATGCCTTTGCTGATCTCGTAATTGAGCTAATGGATGAGCTTGGCATTGAATCATGCAACATTGGCGGGCTATCGATGGGATCAGGCATCACGCTCAATCTCGCACTGCGCTACCCTGAACGCATTCAAAAAATGATCATTTTGCGCCCGTCATGGCTGCATGAGAAGCAGCCTGACCACTTAAAACTCGTTGCCTACATCGGGATGTGGATCGAGGAAGCAGGTATTGATGGCGCCCGCACTAAGCTACTCGGGCACCACACGTTCAAGCACCTTGATCATGGCAATAAACCTGTAGCAGACTCGATCGGTGAATTTTTTGAACGCCCTGTCACCCCTGCCTCCACCGCTGTACTTTATAAAATGTGGCAGGATGCACCATTTACAGAGCTTTCCCAGCTATCGACTATTCCAAATTCAACCTTAGTTCTGACATCCCCTCTCGATGATCTCCACCCGCAATCGACTGCCGACACAATTGCCTCGTGTTTGCCGAATGCCGAGACCGCTCAGCTACCGCCACGCTATCACGAACCGCAGGAATACCGACTTGCTCTCAATGCCATCGTGTCAAAATTTTTAGCTGATTAGAGGCTCACCAATCATTCCACCACCCACCCCATGGCGAGGAGTTGATCCTCCACGAATAGCGCATCCTTGCCGCTGTCATTCACGCTCTTGATTTTCAGGGTCATGTGCTGGCGGAAGCCACGGCTTTTCATCACGTAGGTCTGCATACGTTTGCTGAGGGGGCTTCCAGCGGGTGCGTAGCCGTAGATGCTGCGGTCGCTGTCGGGTGTTTCGAGTTTAAAACAGGTCCATTTCGTTCGATCGCGAAACTGGCCGACGTGGTAGTCGCCAGGGCGGACGAAGACACGCACTTCCGCACTTTCGGCTTTTCCTGAGAATAGATCTTGCCAGCTCGCGGAGCAGTAGCGGGCGTAGCAATCCCAATCCACCTTTGGACCATCATCCGTCTGCACCACGGTTAACATGCGGAAACTGCCGTCCTCGAATCCCGCCGCATAGGCGGTCACGGCTTTGCCATTCAGCTCGCTGTGCCCCATGAGTTTGATGTCCTTGGCGGAGTGAGTGCGTGCTTGTTCTGAGTAGTTTGGTAGATGCTCTTTAGTAATTTCCGGGTTTCTCACATAGGGCAAGCGCTTTATCACATCGGTCTCTGCTGCAAAGGCACACGCCACTTCCTCGGCGCTGAGCATGCGTTCCCCAAGGCCGTCATCTTCCCCTACCGGAGCCAGCTTCACAGATCGGTCTGAGTCACTGCCGACGAGCATCGCGCCCCCCCCCAGCCTGCTAGTGCGACGAATGCCAACCCGCCCACGGCAAGAACAAGGTAGAGCATTTGTTTGGCTGTAATTTTGCTTTGGCTCCCGGCCGCGGCAGAGCCTACTTGCAGCTCTATCGCCCAGTCAATGTCATCAGGTTGTGTCTTTTTACTTTGCCCTGATTTAACCACCGTGCGCGGCAAGCCGTCACGACCAATGACTGTTTTTTTGTCGGGCATACGTCAGGCTTAAAGGGGGTAGACGATCCTGTCCACCTGTATGCTCTATGCTGCGGACAGGATTGTCCGCACTCCCCATCCCTTCGCTGCGCTCATTGTCAGTTCTTGAAAAGGGTAAAGAGACAAAGAGGAAAAGGGAAGACTATCCACGCTTTCTCCTCATCAACAATCCCATCGCTCCGACCACCAGCAAGGTCACTCCAGACGGCTCAGGAACGGCTGCGACACGGAAACCTAGGAAGTCGCCCTGGATGGGCGGGCTGTTGCTGCTGCGGAAGGACGACTGCAAGAGGTTGGAACCATTGCTCCAGAAGCCGCCGCGGATCAAGCGCGACTCGGCAGCCGAATCGTTGGGAGCGGTATGTCCGGATTCACCCCACTCCCTGACATTACCGCTCTGCGCCATAGTCCCGTAAGGACTCAAACCTCCAGCGTTGGTGATGTCTGCCGGACCAGCAGGATTTGGATTCACTCCATCTCGATAAACTGCAGTGCCAGCTAATGTTCCCCCGCTGGTGGTTGTCGGAGCCGTATCACTACCCGTCGCGTAATCATAATACGTGCCCGTGGTTCCATCATAATACGCCGCCTTATACCACTCGTCCTCGCTCGGCAGGAAGTAATGTGCGTTACTGTTGCGGAACGGGTTGCTGGCATCATAGCCCGCATCTCCCACTTCCCACAGCGCGATATTATCGTTACCTCCTGTGGTATCAAACTGGTAAGCTGCGGCATGACCTGTACTGTTGTTCAGCCAGTTCACAAAGCGCGCCGCCTCGTTCCAGCTCACTCCTGTGGCTGGGCGGTTCGCGCCATTGCCCCCGAGGGAGGTCATGTCAGACATCGTCAGAGCTGGACCTCCACTGTCAGCATTGTAGGCATCGATCATGCCTCGGCTGACCTCATGCACGCCCATGCGGTAATTGTAGGCGACACCACCGTAGGCGGTGCTGCCACTCACCCCATCATTGCTATTTCCCGCATTTCCAATATCCACAAAGTCCATCGTGAATCCGGTAAATGTATCGGCCTACACCAGCGGTGCGCTTACCAGCAGCCCAGTCGCTAGAATGGCTGCCGCTGTCTTGTTCGTTTTAGGGGAGGTTGCTTTCATGGGGAGACTCGGATTTGTTAATACCCGAACGCGTGTATCAATACAAAAAATGATCAATTCCTGCTGAATGTTTTAGTTTGATTACCCCCCCGCCTACTGAGATGCTCGCCCAAAACTGGACTTCGCAAGAATGCGGGGCTTTTTATGAATGATCTGCGCATCATTCAAGTTCACTCAAAATCCACCGCTTGTTCTCCCTGAAAGCTTCTTCTATCTCAGGGATAGGAGGAATGTGTGCGTTATCAAAGTACGGCGGAAGCTGTAATTGCGGTTTTTCCATTTCCCCAAGCAAAAATAGAATGTCATCACGATCCTGGGGATCCACCCGCATCATCTTGGTCAGAATCAAGTCTCCCAGATCCGGACGAAATAACCGCAGCTTCTGCAATGAAGCCACCTCGATAGGAACCCGCCGTTGATACCATCCTTCCGAAAGAATCACCTGATCCTCCACAAACAAGTGGGTCATATAGAGCCCCTGGCTCTCGAGTTCATTATTCGTTTCCTCCAACGCAGTCCAAAAGACATCATCCGCCTCCAGCCTTGGTAAATCGGCAAGCGGTAGAATAGCATCGACGTCGAGAGTAGCGGCAAACTCCGCGCGGGGCTGTTCAAAACCTAACGCCAATGCAGCCCTGCCATACAGGACTAGCTCAGTGGGAGCCGTCAACCGGCGATCCAACGCCTCAAGAATAGATTTGGGATGATTCACGATGCAGGAACCAACCATTGCGGATTCAGCACCTTGCCGCGCTGCCACCCCGGCATCGTTACAAAGCGGCTCCAGTGCGGCAGCCTCGGCTCGGCTCGCCATACCTTAGCAGGAAGGCCCGATTGAATCTGCTGCCAGAAATCTCGCCCCTCCGGATCATGTTCACATCCGGCTCGAGCGATGTGGAGCAATACCCGCTCAGTTTTCTCCCGCTTCGCTAGAAACAACAGACGCTCTGGGGAAACCCCCTCAGCTCTCATCAACTGGGCAGCACAGCGGATCAGCGTGGGCTCATACTTCCGCCCTCCTGAAATCATCGCCACAGCGAGCTCTTCATCAGACAATTCTTCCCGCCCCACATCTATCCCTCTATCGCTCACGCCCGGTGCGTAGTGCCTGCACCCACGCTTCACAGCAAGCGACAGCAGATCATCGTTACTGGATAACAGCAGCCTCTCCAGCTTCCTCTTCAATAAAGAAAGATGGCAGGTCTGCCCTAATTCCTGTGCCAGCGTGCTCATGACTCACACCCATATACGCATAGCAGGCGATACTTTGCAAGCCAGCCGTGAGAATGACTGCTGTTGTCTTTCTGTTTGAGGAGGTATTTAAAATCATAAGACCCAAATATTCAAAAATAACACAAATGGGTATGCCTATAAGAAAATCCGACTTCCCTTTGCCCATCAGGCCTGTACACATCAAACACTGTGCAAGACGACGTATTTTTTCAAGAAAACCAGATCGGCCATCACATCGC
>JBGCEU010000041.1:0-12628 GCA_045106535.1 Akkermansiaceae bacterium
CTCTCCGCCACCCACATCGCCTTTGGCTCCATCCGCATGGAACCCGTGTTCATGATCCTAGGCCAGAGTTCCGCAACAGCAGCTTGCATGGCAATCGATGCCGAGGTGCCAGTGCAGCAAGTTCCCTATGCCAAACTCCGCGCCCGACTGTTAGCGGACGGTCAGCAGTTTGGCGGGAAAAAGTAGCTCGTGTTACCGAGGGACAAAAGTGTCTCTGCTCTCTATGGTTCAACTAGCCCCACAGCTTCTCACCGTATTGCCACTCATCGGGGGTGGGTTCCTTGATGAGTTCGTTGAGTTCGGGTTGGCCTTTAACGAGCATTTTTTCGTTATCCCATTCGATGGTCTTACCGGTACGCTGGGCAAGTGCGCCGAGGAGAACCATTTCAGTGAGAGGTGCCGCGTAATCGAAATGTGAACCGGGTGTTGGGCCTTCGCCCTTGATGGCACGGATCCACTCTAGGATTGGGCCGCCTTTGACCGATGGTAAGCGATCCATCTTAGCCAGCTTCGGCCTGAGTTCTTTGAACGTATCCATGGGAGTGATCCGTGGGCTGCGCGGGCGCATGCCAGCGTGGTAAAGCGTATTTTCTGAGCCTTCCATGTACATGCCTCCCTCAGCATCCAGCTTTTTGCCTTCCTCCCAGCGCTTCGGCAGCGGTACGTCGTAGCCTTTTTCATACCACGTCAACTTCACAGGTGGTTTGTTTCCTCGAGCCGGGAAATGATAAGTCGTCACTGATCCCATCGGGATGAAGTCCGGATTAAGGGGATCCTTGCGCTCGATTTCCACTTTGGTAGGCGAACCAAGTCCAAGAGCCCAGAATGGCGCGTCAAAGGTATGGCACCCGATATCACCAAGCGCACCACAACCGTAGTCCCACCATCCGCGCCAACGGGTCGGCACGTAATCAAGGCTGTAATCACGATGCTTAGCGGGCCCTTGCCAGAGTTTCCAGTCGAGCGTGCCGGGTGCAGGCCCAGATTTTGGAGGAAATGATGAAGGCGGAACAAACCACGGGGCATTCGGCCGGTTCGTCCAGGTGACGACTTCTTTCACCTCTCCTACGATACCAGCGTCAACCCACTCCTTGATCCGGCGCATACCATCAAAGGTGTGACCTTGATTTCCCATCTGACTGACCACCTTATAGTGCTTAGCTGCCTTACGCAGGGTGCGGCATTGCCAGATATTGTGCGCCAGCGGCTTCTGCACAAAAACGTGTTTACCGCGTTCCATCGCCGCCATCGCCGCGGCAAAGTGGGTGTGATCAGGCGTCGAAATAGCAACGGCATCGATGTCATCCCCCATCTTGTCGAGCATAACGCGGAAGTCCTTGAAGCGCGGTGTCTTGTCGAATTTTTTGTAATAACTCGCGGCCCGGTTGTCATCGACGTCACAGAGCGCAACTTGGTTTTCCGCAGCTGCGCTCCGTGTTGCGTATCCCCCCATGCCGGCGACCCCGACCACGGCGATATTGAGTTTGCTGTTAGCTGATTCACCTGGCTTGCCAATCGCAAACCTCGGGAGTGTTGTGGAAGCGGCAGCGATGGTAGCTGTTTTAAGAAACTTACGGCGTGAGTGGTCGTTCATGATGAATGGTGTTGGTTCTGTGGTGGATAATTCTTAATGACGTTACACTATAGTGAAAATTCTCAGATGTGATCAAACTTAAAGTTAAAAATGAGGACAATGACTCAGAGGCGTTTGACCACAATCCCATGCAGTGTGATGTCATCGAAGTAGCCTTTGTCATCGAACGAACCGATGCCAATTTGCCCCCAAGTAAATGTTTTATCGACAACCGACTTGGCAGGTTTTTTCATATCGTCGAAATAGACATCGATACGACCCGACTCGACATCACGGACAATCTTGATCTGGTGCCATGTGCCATCCTTCCATGGGATACCTGCCTTACTTTTG
This sequence comes from Akkermansiaceae bacterium, assembly GCA_045106535.1. GTDB lineage: Bacteria > Verrucomicrobiota > Verrucomicrobiia > Verrucomicrobiales > Akkermansiaceae > Oceaniferula. The sequence continues at coordinate 1,928 of JBGCEU010000041.1, forward strand.
GTCAACGCAGCACGCGGTGCCTCATTGACGATGAAGATCTGGCTTGAGTGTGGGTCAGGTTTTTCACCTAAGTGGACGTAGTAAAATTTTGCCGGCCCTTGGTAGTTAAAGAAAAAGCAGAGGTCGCGGTGCCCACGTGTCGTTTGTGTCGTCTGGATGCGAGCGGTGAGCTCGAATGAGCCAACAACGACATCTTTGCGTAGGGAAATACTGTGCGGGCTGCGATGTGGCGGCTTGTAATCCGATTTGCCGAGAAGCTCGTAGACTTTATTATCATCGACTGTGCTGGCCTTCCATTTTTTGTTATCCGTAGGCTGCCAATTTTTTATACCTTTAGAGAAATTCTCTTTGAAAACAAGTGGCAATGGGTCGGCATTAAGCGGAATTGATAGACCTAGAAGCAGTAGAGTTGTTTGTAGTGTATTCATGGGTTGTTTGATCCTGTTAGCCTATTTAACCCAAGCGTCATAGCTATCAGATATCTTAGCTTGTTTGTGGTCGCCTTCGTGGAAAAGAAAACGGTAAGCAAAGGTCACGCTCTCTCCTTTTTTAAGCTTGAGGGCACCTTGACCTGCTTTGAAGTATTTTTTACCAAATGGATTCGCAGTGATCAGCCCGTAATCGCGGGCGTGCCATGTGGTCGGGTGCCGCGGGTTTTTCGGGTGATCAAAAATCGCAATACCCACAGTCTTGCCTTCCACATCTCCCCAGTAGTTAAGCCACTTAGCTGTTTTACCCCAGACGGCTTTTCCCGTAACTCCCTCACTGTTGATTGCGGAGCCTTTAGCCACTTTTCCTTTGAGTCGCAATGCGGGGTGCGTGCGAATTGCCATCGTACCTTCCTTGGTTTCCTCAAAAATCGTGTCGGTCTCCGAGGCATGTATGGTGATCTCATAATCCACAAAACGACCACCTTTTGTTAGACCACATCGAATCGTTGTCGTATCCGTGCAGATGATTTTTTTGCCCTTCATCCATGCGTTTTTCGCTACGATGAGTGCGTCACCCCCATCCGTTTCAGCCTTCAGAATCTTGGTGGTTTGGATACGGACATCCTTACGAGCATGCCAGAAATCAACTCCGTTGATAATGTGGGCGTAGTAGAGCGACTGGTGGTGTGGATGATCTTCCGCTTCCCCTGCAACGCTTTTTTTCATCGGGTAATGCCGAGTCATCGCAATGCCATGCGGCCCGATGATCGGGTAAAGTATGGGTTTACTCGCATTACCGTAGCGATACTCGGTAAAAAGCTTGCCGGAAATTTTAACGACTACTTTTTTGTCAGCTGAAAGATGCTCCACAGATATCGCTGATTTTTTCTTACCTATGTGTTTCTCGATAAATTCCACAATGGGCGTGGGATCTTTGAGTGAATGAGGGTGATGCCCTACATCTTTTTTATGGATCACTTCGAAGGTGCCACCAAGCGCCTTGTAGCGCTCTGCAGCAATCGCCGTATTCTCTGAAACAGGAACCACCTTATCCTTGTCCCCCACCACGTGAATGATTGGGATACCTGCTTGCGCCAGTGGTTTCAGATTGTCGATTGGATAGCCTTTATAAGCTTCGGCCTCAGTGGCATCCTTAAAATTGTAAGCCCTGAGAGTCGCCTTGTTGCCTGCGCCCGGCCAGCTACGCATATCCATTACCGGAGCATCCCCGTAAATAGCGGCGACCTTATCCGGATTCGCGATTGCCCAGTTGTAGATGATCAACCCACCGCGGCTCATACCTTCGAGAACTGCTTTCTTGGCAAAGCCGTGTTCTTCCACGAGCCACTTGTAATACTTATCCCAACGATCTACCGCTGTCGGATTTCCATAGAACCCACCGACGTTGCAATAAACGACGTGATATCCTTTTTCTAACATCGCAACATCAAACTGTGGTTCGTGTCTCCAGAATCGAGCGCGCCACACCCACGGTTTACCATCGGCAATTTTGTTAGGAACGACTACGATGTTACCCCCATTTTTGAACATCTTAAATTTGCCCTGAAAAACTGATTCCTTACCGGGGAACAATTGAGCTTTCGCGGTGTTAGTTTTTGATTCACTGAGTCCGATCATTGCCTCGGCAAATCCCTTGCCGATCTGCGCCATGATCTTGGCGGATCCCATGTAGTGATAGGCAGCGTGAGAAACGCCAATCTCCATCAGATTCCATTCTTCGGGCGTGTAGACAGTGAGCAAATGCTTCTGAATTGCGGCATCGCGCTGTTCACGGGTGAGGTTTTGTTTTTTAAGTTCGTTAGACTTGGCTTTTATTTTCGGCCAGCGGCTCTGTAGTTCCTCTAACTGAGCGTCCCAGAATTTTTCCGTATGCACAGCAGTCACAGCGCCCTTGAACTCAGGCATTTTCGCGGGTGCCGCCATCGCCTTGCGGAACTCTTGTAGCCACTGCACGTGCTTGGGCTCGATCTGACGAATACGCTTAGTTTCCAATTCTCCATTGAAGCCTAACACTCCAATCACGGTCGGAAGGTTGGGTAAGTTGACCTCCTTACGCAGATCACGAATGAGGCAGGCGAGCAGTCGGCTGTATTCATCATATCCTCCGGGTGAACCGGGATCAGGATAGGTACTTTGATGGCCAAAATCATTCGCGCCTTGAAACCAGACAAATCCAGCGATTTCACACCCCATCGAAGCGTCGTAGTCGGGATAGACCTTTTTAATATTACCTAACACGGACTTCACGTGTTTTGTCATGAGTCGATAGTAGTGACCAGTTTGCTTAGCATAGTCGGCCTGTGCCTGAGTGACGTCTTTTTTCTCCTGCTTGAGTTTAGTAATCTCTGCTGCGTGAGCGGGATGCACCCCGGCACTAGGTGGGCGAAAATCAACAGCCAGACTCTTGCCGCCCCAGGAAGTCTTAATGATAAGAATTGGCTCGCCGAGGTGTTCTTGCATATAAATGCCAAAGGTAAGTTCGGGGCCAAATCGCGGGCCTTTTCTACCACCCCCGAAACCAGCTGTTAGCTTACCGGACGTTTTACCATCGTGGTCGGTGCCAGCAGTAGAGATCCAGATGTCATCAAAAACGCGTGGCGTGCCGTCAGCGTTAACCATTTTCTTGAGAATCGGTGCCGTCTTGGCATCCATCTTCATGTGCGGAAAAGTCTTCACATGCGCATAGCCCTGCATATTGGACTGTCCCGCCATGATGTAAATTTTCAATGGCTTCGCACCGAGACTCGCCGAAAAGAGAAGCAGGGCGAACAGGCAAAACCACTGGGTGAAATACTGAGTTTTCATATCGATAAATTTGTTAGGAAACATTACTCGCATTGCAGCGACCACTTCACCTCGGTGTTGGCGGCAGCGGAAAGGGTCAGTCGGCTGAGACCGGCGACCTTATGAGCTGAAAGTTCCGCCTCGGCTCCGGAGGCATTCAGCTTGGCTGCTTTGGCTCCGTTGTTCGCAACAACGATCTCAAACGGCTCACCGCCGATGACGCTGGCGGTGCCACTTAGGGTGCGTGATTTGGCATCCCAGCTGACATTTTTGAGTTCCATCCATCCTTGGAGGATGTGCCGGTTCGTGCTGATGACCTGTGGGTGATCCTGCACTTTGCGTACCGAAATCATCGCGCAGTGGTCTGGCTCAAGTTCACGGCTGATGCGAGCGGTGCCGGGCAGTTTACCGAGGTAGGTGTCCGTCCAAAATTCGTAGGCGTGGTAGTGCGCCTTGGGATCGAGGCCAATAGCGTTGTCCACACGTTCACCGCTGATGGCGGTGGAGACCTCGGCTTTTTTTCCTGAGGTGTTGTAGAAAGTGATCTGGTGCCAATCAGGCGTTAGATCGAGGTCATAAACCTGTGGGTCTTTGACGCCTGTGAAGGCATCGAGGGGCCGGGCAGTTTTCGCCTCCTTGTAGTGTGGGTAGATACGGGAAAAATCGTGGGTAATTTCTGGAGTGAACAGGGAGAAGGAAGTTGCTAGATCAACTCTGCCGCTGGAGAGATAAGTCATGGTCAGTAGCGACTTTCTGATGCCCGGCGTGAGTCCATGAACTGCCTTGGTATCGGCGTAGTAGTTAAACACCGTGCGGTTCTTATACCAACGCAACCCGCTAATTGACACCATGGCTGGAACGTATTTGTTAGAGTCCGCCCAGGTGCGCTGGGTATCGACGATGCCGGCGGTGACATCGAGGCAGGGTCTTGACGACTCGCCAAGGTTTCGCTCGTCGATCAAGCCGTCCTTACCGAATGCCTCGCGCAGCAGAGCGAAGGCGCGACGGTAGGCGCTGTTGGTAGTTGCGTAGCGATCATCAAAGCCACCTTCGGGTCTCCATGCAGTGGCGGGGTAATCAACCTTCACGCCTTGAATGCCGTCTTGGTGCAGCTTGCTCCATGCTTTGACGAAGTGCTTGGAAAATTCTTTGTCAGTGTAATCGTATGTGACAAACGGCTGATGGTGGGGGTGCTTGTGGCGCATCTTGCGCTTCCCGGGTCGTGGGAGCATGACCCGATCTACCTCCGAGCCATCATTGAAGAGCATCCACTGGGGGTATTTTCTGGCAAAATCATCCGATGGCATACCGAGCTGCATGTAAATGTATGGAACACCGTTGTTAGAAACCATTTCCTTGCTCCACTTGGCAATTGTTTCGTAGGGCTCAACGAGATGTTTGAACTTCTGCATATGGGCATCATCCCACCAGCCTTGCTCGGTGTCGTTGTGATATTTATCCGGTTCAAGGCGCAGGGAAACCTTGGTATATTTTGTGAGGCCACATTTGTTAGCGTGCTCTAATTCCTTGATGAGTTTGGCGGAATTGTTGACGTTGGGCAGCTTGCTGATGGCGCCGACACTCCAGCCGCAGAGCACAGGAAAGTCGTAGACATTAGGCGAGGCATTATTCGCTACCCGCATTGCCAAACCATATCGCTCCAGAGCCTCAAATGGCTCGCTCGTATGCACATCGATGTAAAAAGTATCTTTTGCCAGGTAGCTTTGCTCTTCATCGACGAGCCGGCCAACCGGATCCTGAGCATAAAAAGTAGGTGAGCCATTCTGAAGCATGGCAAACTTTCCAAACTCTTCATTCCCAAGACCACCCCAGACGGCAGTGCGGCGTTTTCCATCGACCACACCCGTGAGCGCGAGGCTGTTAGCACTACGGCGATCAATGCCGGGAGTGACCAGCGTTTTGATAGCACCTGCGGAGCCGTTGAGCGTCATTGCCTTCTCTATTTTTTTGCCACCGAACAATTTACCGCCTGAGAGTGGTGTGCTTTCACGCAGATGGTGACTGAGAAAATTCGGCAGCTTGAGACCGAAGCCACATACCAAAGCCGGATGGCCTTCGTAAAGTGCGTACGTATATAGTCGGGTAGCGGAGGTGCGACCATACTGGCCGTGTACGCCGTGCTCGTCGAATTCGCTGACCGCGAGAGTAACCCGCTTGCCATTCCCCATCGCATCTTTGATGGCCTCGGATGAAACGTTAACCACATTGCCTTTGATGCCGCGCGGTAGCCAGAATCGTGACTGCGAGAGTAACGCCTCCTTGGTCTTGGCGTCGTGGATCGAGAACGTGCCATCTTTTTCAAAAGAAACTGAAACGATGCCGTTGCTGAGTTGGTTTTCGTTATACGTGACTGGTGCGGCATGGGAGCTAGCAACCAAGGCAATAGCTGTTAGTGAGGTGATCAGGAGATGTTTCATTGGGCGGATATTGTTATTTAAAAATGGGCTGATGCAACGTGTGCACCAGCCCATGATAGTTCCGTGGTTTGGAAAATAAATCAGGAAATGAAATCGGCTACTTCTTGAGCTGCTTGACCATTTCTGCACCGAGTGCGAGACCAACGTTCATGTAAGTCTTGGCATTACCGCTGTAGTGGCCGCTGGAGCTGCTTGGGGCATCGAGAAGTGGCTTACTGTAGACGAAGCCGATGTCGTCACTGCTGGCGGCGAAACTCTTCATGGCATGAAGGATTTTGCCATGGCCGGAGTCCTTGTCGGTTTCGTCGGTTTGACCGAGGGAAGCCGTGACAAATTTGGCTTTTGGGGCGTTGAAGTCCTTGCGAAGTGCAGCGAGGAGGAGACCGAGGTTTTTCTCATACATAGCAGCATGCCCTGGATTACGCATGTCCTTGTCACCCTGCCACCAGATGATGCCAGCTACTTCATAGCTCTTGGCGCCGGGATAGTATTTATCGAGATCTGCGAGGATCTTTTTGGCGTTGGCAACATCGTCATCGTACTGCTTGCCAGCATACCATCCGAGAGTCTTACCTTCTTCGAAAGGGACAATTTTACTTGTGTCCTTCTTGCTTGGGTAGGTTTCCTTGTAGCCAGGGTGTTCTTTCCCATCGTGCGAGTAGCGAGGAGTTCCAGGAGGCAGAAGATCCCAGCCGAGGCTACGATTGCCAATGGAGCTCTTCAGAACCATGACCGGAGCATCAATTGCGTTACCGAGCTGGTGACCGATTCCTACTTCAATCCCGATTTTTTTCTTCCCTTCGACGGTCAGCCACTCATTGCGGTAAACTCCCTTTCTGCCAGTCATCACTGAGACGTTGCGTACGTCTTGGCGAGTGCTCCAGCCACTGTCAGCGGCTAGGAAAGGATAGGCGGTCTTAAGTTCGTCGGAGACTTTGCCGAATTCGAGAGTATTCGATTGTCCCATGACTAGGAATACCTGAACAGGCTTGGACATGTCGGCGGGTTTACCGTCGGGGGCAGGAAGATTGTCGGCGGATGCCATTCCGGCGAACCCCAGGGTCATCGATGCCAGCAGGCAAGATGCTTTCGTTATTTGGTTATGTTTCATGATTTGGTTGTTTTGGGTTGAGTTGATTGGTGAGTCAGGGTCTTACGGGCAATCTGAGTAAGATCTTTCGGCAATCAGGGCTTTTTAATCGCGGTTTCTGGCCCGTAACCGATCGTGCTGAATGGGCTGACGGGTTGACCGTCTTTATTGTAGAGCAAATGACCATTCGGATGCTGAGTATAGGCGTAACGCACGGCAATGGGGTTGCTAACCTGCTTACTGGTCACCACTAGCTCAGAGCCGTCGACTTCCCCATCCGCCCAGTGCCATGTGCCGTCTTTTGATTGGATGGAAAGCCACTGCAGCTTGGCGTCGGGCGTTGGCTTGGGCGGCTGAAAGCCTTCCTTTTTTGCAATCATCAAACCATTTTCAGCGTTATCGAATGCGACACGGACGCTATTCCCTTTGATCAAGTGCTTGGTATAAACTGGGCAGGAGGAGAGGTCTTTGAAACCATACACCTTTTGCAAAACAGAGCGAGCTAGGCGGACACCTGTGTCGTATTTGTTAGGAGGGTGTTCACTCTTCGAACCGATGTCGATGGTCACTGCTATGCCCGAGTTAGGAAGCTTGAGAGCTTCGACGTAGGCTTGGCGGATTTCAGCTCGACCATCTCCGCCGGCAGGATTTTCAGTGGTTGATTTGCTGATACCGGGCAACTGGACAAAGTGCACTGGTAAATCGCCCTGTTCCCAATGCTTGCGCCAACCAGTGATCAGAGATTCGAGTTTGGGTTGGTAATGCCGACGATCCTTCTCATTGCTCTCACCTTGGTACCAAATAGCGCCGCGGATACCGTAGCCGACGACTGGCATCACCAGATTGGTGTGGTGTTTCCCCGTAGGGTGAGGTGGCTGGTTTAGCCAGCTTTCGATATTCGATCCACCCACTGCGGTTACCATCAATCCCATTGGCACGAGAGCATCGCGCTGCACTCGGCGGGCAAAGAAAAAAGCTACCCTTGAGTATTTTACAACAGTCTCCGGACTACAGATCAGCCATTCACCGCTGGGAGGCATCATCAGGCGAAGTGCCGGATAATTGGCATCGTTCACGCTGTTTGGGGGGTAGTTTTTGGGATGCCCTGCTCGCCTCATTGCACCGGCGATATTCGACTGCCCCGCGCAAAGCCAGACGTCGCCCATAACGAGGTTGTTGATTTTTTTAACCTCCTTTTTTCCGTCCTTCTCACAGACGATTGTCATCACTTTGCCAGCGGGACTGTCGTTGACGGATTTCAGCTTCACGGCATCCATGGGGTCGAGCACGACCCGCCATTTTCCGCCCTTATCTGCTGTGGTCGACTTTTTCTGACTGTCGAATGTCACCGTGACCTTAGCCTGTGGCAGAGATGTGCCCCAGACAGGAAGGTTAATCTTTTGCTGTAGGATTGCATTGTCCCGAAATGGGGTAGCGCACTGGGCCAGTAGTGTGAGCTTTGGTGGGCTGGCAGGCTCCGGTGCTTGCTTGGCAGCATGCAGAGAAACCGATACTAACAGAAAAGTAAGCGGCAGGAGTCTTGGAACTATCATTTTCCGGTCTGGCGGTGTTTTTCTAGCAGCTTCTGAGTCGCCTTGACTCCCTCGACCGGACTAAGCTTTTCGCCTTCGTATTCGATCGAGATGATTTTTTTATACTCCACATCATTGATACTTCTGATGAGACGGAAATAATCAAAGCTCTTCTCGTTGCCCTCTTCGTCAAAATGGTAACTCTTGGCAGAAACCGACTCCGAGTACGGCATCATCGCCACCGTGCCGCAGTAGGGATCGGCGAGCTTACCAAAATCCGGCATCAATCGGCAAGCTGGGTGTTTCATCGTCCTTGCGAGAGCCGCGAGGAAATGTCCGTTCCTCGCCCACGTGGAGGCGCCGGGCTCGATCACAAGTATCACTCCCTTTTCCTTCGCGTAATCTGCCAAGGGCGTCAGGGCTTCGATTGAGCTGCTGATCGCTACTTTGCGCTTACCGCCCTCGGGAGCCTTCAGAAAAACGCGGACAAACTTGGAACCTAGGATTACTGCGTGGTCGACATATTTCTTGAACGCATCCCCACCCTTCTTGCGCTCCTCGGCAGTTTGACCGGTTGCATTGACAGCACCCGCCATTACCAGAAAAATGTTTGTTCCGGCGGCGTCAGACCGCTTTTTAAGCTCCTTGTAAAATTCAGGATCGTTTCTCTTGTCCTCTGGAAAGCCACCGTCCCAGATATCGATCTCAGTGATACCAAAAGTTTTTTTGGCAAATGCCGGGTAATCCAGCGGCTTCAGACTGCCGTCTTTAAATAAATGGCGCAGCGAATACATGGATAGGCCAATCGTGTAGCTATCCTGCTTTTTGGTTTCGTGGGCAGGCGCTGTGACTGGTGCCAAAACCGTGGCTGACAAGCAGACGGCAAGAAAAGTCGATACGTTTCGGGTCATTGATTTCATGTGTGTGAGATTACGGACTGATGCTGTTGAAATTTTCATGGATGTCAATGGACTGTTGCTAGGATCACCAAAATACCGCCAACATATTGCTGAATTAGTTCTAATACCTAAATGAAATCTTCTCTTAATTCTGACGTGATTTCTGGCTGGAACAGCAGATTTCACTCATTTTTCCGCCTTTTTGTTACATTTACGTTGTGCATACATATTTTTCCATGCTAATTTGATCACATGATTAAGGTAAACGTTTCTTCCCAAAACAGTTTGAACGAATGCCGTATTGGACACAGAAACATCGCGAAACGAGGCTTTGCACTCATTGCCACTATCTCGGTGATGGCACTCTTGGCGATGATAGCTCTGGCAATGCTTAGTCTGTCGACAATCGAAACCCGCGCGGAAAACACCAGCGCGGGTCAGGCAGAAGCTCAAGCGAATGCAAGACTCGCGCTGATGCTCGCCATTGGAGACTTACAAAAGCAAATGGGACCCGACCAGAGGATCTCCGCAACCGCCGATCAGATTAACAAACCCGGAAGCGACGGCGAAGAGACTCTTGCTGCTGTTGGAAATAAGCACTGGACCGGAACATACGATGCCTGGCTATCGACATCCACTGACCGTCCTTCCCCAGCTTTCAGAGAATGGCTTATGTCAGGAGATCCGACGCTTCTTTCCCAGCTTAGCACAGCTGCGACCGAATTGTCAGGAAACGACAGCATCGAATTAGTTAGCACCGGCACCGTGGGAGACAATACAGATGGGCTCGTTAGAGTACCCGCCATTAATCTCTCAAGGGGATCTAACCAAAATGGACGCATGGCATGGTGGGTTGGTGACCAAGGAGTGAAGGCCGCACTGGGGACACCTCCAGCTGCCGAGGGTAACTCTCTCGCAGTTGTTCGTAACAATCTCCAATCAGCTCCACGCAACGCTGTCGAGCTGGCATCCGTCGGGGCTGTGAAACCTTTCAGCGGTGTGACGACCGACGACCCGAGAATGCCCCGCGTGACCGGCTGGCAGCAAGCAGCCCACCTGACCTCAGATCCTGCCGCTCCCCGCCCTCTCTTCCATGATCTCTCCGCATTTTCCACCGGCTTATTGACCAACGTCCGCGAGGGAGGCTTCCGAAAAGATCTTTCGATGAAACTTGAAACCTACACAGATGCTCCAGATCTATCAAATCCCGAGAATGTTCTATATACCGTAAAAAGCGATATGACGGGTAATGACGAAATAGGGATCAACTTTATGGAGCTATGGAGCTACTACCATCTGTATAAAGAACTGAGCTACAGCACTGGTTTAAACTACACGACGGGTGGCACCATTCCAAGTAACTCTCCTTATTTGCAGACGAAAAAAACGCAGGCAGAGCTCAACACAGACCCATGGGATCGACTCAAACATCCAATCACGATTAATTATCAGACGATCTATTCACTCGAGGCTGATCCACACCCAAGTGAACAAGGTAAATACGTC